>NZ_QKRU01000003.1:0-162533 GCF_003234055.1 Pseudomonas sp. 57B-090624 | reverse complement strand
CGCCAATGCGATGGATTCGACGGGCTGGCGCTGCGTGTGGGAAGGGGGTGTGCGGCGGCGTCCTACAGGAAGGGCCGACGCTCGTCGGCCCCCTCTGCTCAGCCCTTGTTGGCTTCGTCGAGCTTCTCGCAGCCTTCGGAAAGCTGCTTCTCGGCCTTGTCGGCCACCGAGCCGAGCAGGCTGGCGCCCAGGCCGTTCTGTTCCTTCTTGGCCTCGTCCAGCTTGGCCTGTGCTTCCGCGCTCTTTTCCTCGCAGCCCTTGTTGAGCTTGTCGCCCAGGGGGTTGCCCAGGTCGACGGCCTGCGCCTGGACGGCGAACAGGGCTGCGAAGAGGGCGGCGGGAAGAATGGAGGTGCTGCGCATGGGTATCTCCTTGGGCTCCAGCGCCAATGCTTGCTCGCCCCGGGCGCTCGAGTCATCCGTGAGGGAGGGGCGAGAGGGCGCGGATTCTAGCAGCGGCGCCCCTTTGCTGGGGCAGGGGAAAGCTCGACCGATTCACGAATGCGGCAAATGGCTATCGCGCCTCTGCCGGCGGGGATGAGGAGGCTGAAGGCCGCCCATGAAAAAGCCCGGCACAGGGCCGGGCTTCCTTGTGTCGCGAAGCCTTACAGGCCGGCGGCGGCACGCAGGGCGTCGACCTTGTCGGTCTTCTCCCAGGTGAAGGTGCTGAAGGTGTCGTTGCCGACGGTCTTCTGCTCCGGGGTGCGGCCGAAGTGGCCGTAGGCCGCGGTGTCGCGGTACATCGGGTGGAGCAGGTCGAGCATCTTGGTGATCGCGTAGGGACGCAGGTCGAACACGTCGCGCACCAGCTTGATGATCTTCTCTTCGGCGATCTTGTGGGTGCCGAAGGTGTTGATCGAGATGGAGGTGGGCTCGGCCACGCCGATGGCGTAGGAGACCTGGATCTCGCAACGCTCGGCCAGGCCGGCGGCGACGATGTTCTTGGCCACGTAGCGGCCGGCGTAGGCAGCGGAGCGGTCGACCTTGGACGGGTCCTTGCCGGAGAAGGCGCCACCACCGTGACGGGCCATGCCGCCGTAGGAGTCGACGATGATCTTGCGGCCGGTCAGGCCGCAGTCGCCCACCGGGCCACCGATCACGAAGTTGCCGGTCGGGTTGATGTGGAACTGGGTGCCCTTGTGCAGCAGTTCGGCCGGCAGGGCGTGCTTGATGATCAGCTCCATCACCGCTTCGCGCAGGTCGGACAGCGAGACTTCCGGGTTGTGCTGGGTGGACAGCACCACGGCGTCGATACCGACGACCTTGCCATTCTCGTACTGGCAGGTGACCTGGGACTTGGCGTCCGGGCGCAGCCACGGCAGCAGGCCGGACTTGCGGGCCTCGGCCTGGCGCTCGACCAGGGCGTGGGAGAAGCGGATCGGTGCCGGCATCAGCACGTCGGTCTCGTTGCTGGCGTAGCCGAACATCAGGCCCTGGTCGCCGGCACCCTGGTCTTCCGGCTTGGCGCGGTCGACACCCTGGTTGATGTCGGGGGACTGCTTGCCAATGATGTTCATCACGCCGCAGGTGGCGCCGTCGAAGCCGACGTCGGAGCTGGTGTAGCCGATGTCGCAGATGACGTCGCGGACGATCTGCTCGAGGTCGACCCAGGCGCTGGTGGTGACTTCACCGGCGACGATGGCGACACCGGTCTTGACCAGGGTTTCCACGGCCACGCGGGCGTGCTTGTCCTGCTCGATGATGGCGTCGAGGACGGCATCGGAGATCTGGTCGGCGATCTTGTCCGGATGGCCTTCGGACACGGACTCGGAGGTAAAGAGGGAGTATTCGCTCATCTAACGGTTCCTTTAATACCGGTGGGTGAGGTCGCTTCGCGAATCCGGCTTGGCGAAGTGCCGTACCTGAATCTGAAAGCCGTTTCTTAAACCAATGTAGAGGCTCTCGCCGGGCGCAAGCCCTGCTGCGGCGGCCCACTGGGCCAGGTCGTCCTGTTCGAAGCCGAGCCAGAGATCGCCGCAGGCCTCCCTGGCCCAGCTCTGGTTGTGGCTGCACAACTCGGTGATCAGCAGGCTGCCTCCCGGAAGGAGGTGGTGGGCCAGCTGCTTCAGGGCCTCGGCCGGGGCGGCGAAATGGTGCAGGACCATGTTCAGCACCACGCAGTCGGCGGCCTCGTGTTCGTCATCCAGGGCGTCGGCGAGCTTGAGCTCGACGTTGCCCAATCCTTCGGCGGCGCAACGGCTGCGCGCCAGTTCCAGCATCGCCGGGCTGTTGTCCAGCGCGGTGACACGGGCAAAGCGCCGGGCCAGGTCGGGGAGGAAGCCCCCGTCGCCCGGACCCACTTCCAGGGCGCAGGCGCTGGCCGGCAGGTTCAGTGCGTCCAGCAGGGCCAGCACGCTGTCGCGGTACTGCGGCAGGCCGGCGATCAGGTCCTGCTGGGCCTGGAATTTCTCCGCCGAGCGGGCGAAGAACTCGCGGCTCACCGCCTCGCGCTGGGCATGCACTTCGGCGATCCGCGCCTGCACCTCCAGCGGCAGTTGCAGCGCATCGACCTCCTCCAGCAGCGCCCCGTGCAGGGTGCCGCCCAGGCGATCGCCCTGGGCGATGGCGCGGCGGTAGAAGATCGCGTTGCCTTCGCGGCGCGTGGCCACCAGCGCTGCCTGGGACAGCACCTTGAGGTGATGGCTCATGCCGGACTGGCCGATGGCGAAGATCTGCGCCAGCTCCAGCACCCCGAACGAATCGTTGGCCAGGGCACGCAGCACGTTCAGGCGCAGCGGGTCGCCCCCGGCCTTGCACAGTGCGGCCAGCTCGTCGCAGTCGTCGTGGCGGATCTGGGGTACGCGCAGGTTCATAGGTGGCGCAGTCTAGTCCCCGCTCCTGCGGCTCGCAACGGCAATATCAAAAAGTTTTGATATTGCCGATGGGTGGTTATTTTTTGTCCAGGATCATCGCGAGGAAGGCGGCCGGCGCGGGGCTCAGGGTTCGCGTGGGGTGCCAGAGCAGGTGCATCTCGCGCTCGATACGCAGGTCGTGCACATCGAGCGCCAGCAGGCGGCCGGCGGCGAGATCGTCCTCGATGACCCGCTGCGACAGCCAGGCGATGCCCTGGCCGTCGCGCACCAGGCGTTTCAGCGCCTCGGTGCTGGCGATGGCCATGCGCGGGCGTGCCTCCAGGCCCTGGCGGGCATAGGCCTGCTCGATGCTGGCGCGGGTGCCCGAACCATCCTCGCGCAGGTACAGCGCCTGGTCGGCCAGCTCGGCCGCATGCAGGCGGCCACGGGCCGCCAGGGGGTGGCCGGGACCGCAGACGGGCAGCAGGCGGTCGCGCTCCAGGAGGCTGAAGGCATGGCTCGCGCGATCGAAGTCGCCTTCGACGAAGCCCAGGGCGATGCGTTCGTCGGCCAGTGCCTGGGTGATCTCGCGGGTGTTGCTCACCTGCAGGTCGACGCGGATCTCCGGGTGCCGGAGGTGGAAGCGGGCGATCAGGCCGGGCAACAGGTAGCTGCCCAGGGTGGCGCTGGCGCCCAGGCGCAGTTCGCCGTCGTCGAGGCCGGCGAAGCTGCGCAGGTCCGCCTCGGCCGCCTGTTCCAGGGCGAAGATGCGTTGCGCATAGCGGTGCAGGCGCACGCCGCCTTCGGTCAGGGTCACGCCGCGGGGCTGGCGGTCGAAGAGGGGGACCCCCAGGCGCGCCTCCAGCTCGCGCACTTCGCGGGTCACCGCCGGCTGGCTGATGTGCAGGCGCTCGGCGCCGGCGCTGATGCTGCCGCTCTCGGCGACGGCGAGGAACACCTTGAGGTGATGGAGATTCATAAATGAAAGGCATGCCGTGCATATCGAGGATGTATTTTTCGTATAGCACGCCCGGGTTTACCGTGCAGTCATCTTCTGCAACGGGTCCACCCGACCGGAGCCATCATGCCTCGTCCCCTTTCCCGACTCGTCGAACCGCGTGCGCTGGTTCGCCACTTCATTCCCGGCTGGTTCGCCGTGACCATGGGCACCGGCGTACTGGCGCTGGTGCTGGGCGCCCTGCCCTGGCAGGTGCCGGCCCTGCATCGCCTCGGCGAGGCGCTGTGGCTGTTCAATGCCCTGCTGTTCGCGGCCTGCTCAGTGCTGTTCGTGGCCCGCCTGCTGCTGCACCCGGATACCGTCGCGCCGATGCTGGCGCACCCGGTGCAGTCGATGTTCCTCGGCGCCATCCCCATGGGGCTGGCGACCCTGATCAACGGCCTGGTGCTCTATGGCGGTTCGCGCTGGGGGGAGACCGCCCATGCCGTCGCCCACGGCCTCTGGTGGCTGGATGTGGCGCTGGCCCTGGGGGCGGCGCTGCTGGTGCCCTACCTGATGTTCACCCGCCAGGAGCACGCGCTGGAGAAGCTCACCGCCGTCTGGCTGCTGCCCATCGTCGCGCCCGAGGTGGCAGCCGCCAGTGCCGGCGTCATCGCCCCGCACCTGGACGCCGCCGATGCGCGCCTGCTGCTGGTGATGGGCTACCTGCTATGGGGCCTGTCGATGGCCCTGGCCTTCTCGCTGATCACCCTGGTGCTGCTGCGCCTGGCGCTGCACAAGCTGCCGGATACCGATTTCGCCGCCACCAGCTGGCTGCCCCTGGGGCCGCTGGCCACCGGCTGCCTGGGGCTGCTGGCGCTGGGCCGTGCCGCACCCGCTGCGTTGGCCGGCTCGCCCTTGCAGGGCGTGGCCGAGCTGCTGCCGGCCATCGGCCTGGTGGGCGGCCTGGTGCTCTGGGGGGCGGGCCTCTGGTGGCTGGTCACGGCCTGCCTGTTCACCCGTCGCTATATCCGCCAGCGCATGGCCTTCAACCTGGGCTGGTGGGGCTTCACCTTCCCGCTCGGGGTGTTCGCCCTGGCCACCTTCGAGCTGCAACGGCAGACGGGCCTCGCGCTGTTCGCCGGCGTCGGCGCCCTGCTGGCGCTGCAACTGGCCACCGTCTGGGTCCTGGTGATGCGTCGTACCCTGGCCGGCATCTGGCATGGCGAGCTGTTCCGCGCGCCCTGCCTGTGCCCCCTCGCGGGCCCGGCGCGGGGCTGAAATCGGGCGACGGCGCATCTTCGACCATCTGTCATTGCCCGAAGCCTGCCCGCTGGGCGAAAATAGCCGCCTTTTTTCGTTCAGCGTCTTTTCAGACCCGCAGGAGATCAGCGATGCCCAGCCGTCGTGAGCGTGCCAATGCCATTCGTGCCCTCAGCATGGATGCGGTGCAGAAAGCCAACAGCGGCCACCCCGGCGCCCCGATGGGCATGGCCGATATCGCCGAAGTGCTGTGGCGGGACTACCTGCAGCACAACCCGAACAACCCGCAGTGGGCCGACCGCGACCGTTTCGTGCTGTCCAACGGCCACGGCTCGATGCTGATCTACTCGCTGCTGCACCTCACCGGCTACGACGTCACCGTCGATGACCTGAAGAACTTCCGCCAGCTGCACAGCCGCACCCCGGGCCACCCGGAATACGGCTACACCGCCGGCGTCGAGACCACCACCGGCCCGCTGGGCCAGGGCATCGCCAACGCCGTGGGCTTCGCCCTCGCCGAAAAGGTGCTGGGTGCGCAGTTCAACCGTGAAGGCCACGAGATCGTCGACCACTACACCTACGCCTTCCTGGGCGATGGCTGCATGATGGAAGGCATCTCCCACGAGGTCTGCTCCCTGGCCGGCACCCTGGGCCTGGGCAAGCTGATCGCCTTCTACGACGACAACGGCATCTCCATCGACGGCGAGGTCCATGGCTGGTTCACCGACGACACGCCGAAGCGCTTCGAAGCCTACGGCTGGCAGGTGATCCGCAATGTCGACGGCCATGACGCCGACGAGATCCGCACCGCTATCGAGACCGCGCGCAAGAGCGCGCAGCCGACCCTGATCTGCTGCAAGACCATCATCGGCTTCGGTTCGCCCAACAAGCAGGGCAAGGAAGAGTGCCACGGCGCTGCCCTGGGCAACGACGAGATCGCCCTGACCCGTGCCAACCTGGGCTGGAACCACGCGCCCTTCGAGATCCCGGCCGACATCTACGCCGAGTGGAGCGCCAAGGAAGCCGGCGCCGCACGCGAGGCCGCCTGGAACGAGCGCTTTGCCGCCTACGCCGCCGCCCACCCCGAACTGGCCGCTGAATTCCAGCGTCGCATCAAGGGCGAGCTGCCGGCCGACTTCGCCGAGAAGGCCGCTGCCTACATCGCCGAAGTCGCCGCCAAGGGCGAGACCATCGCCAGCCGCAAGGCCAGCCAGAACGCGCTGAACGCCTTCGGCCCGCTGCTGCCCGAGTTCCTCGGCGGCTCCGCCGACCTGGCCGGCTCCAACCTGACCCTGTGGAAAGGCTGCAAGGGCGTCTCCGCCGAGGATGCCGCCGGCAACTACCTGTTCTACGGCGTCCGCGAGTTCGGCATGAGCGCCATCATGAACGGCGTCGCCCTGCACGGCGGCTTCATCCCCTACGGCGCGACCTTCCTGATCTTCATGGAATACGCCCGCAACGCCGTGCGCATGTCCGCCCTGATGAAGCAGCGCGTGCTCTATGTCTTCACCCACGACTCCATCGGCCTGGGCGAAGACGGCCCGACCCACCAGCCCATCGAGCAACTGGCCAGCCTGCGTTCGACCCCGAACCTGGACACCTGGCGCCCCGCCGACGCGGTGGAATCCGCCGTGGCCTGGAAGGCCGCCATCGAGCGCAATGACGGCCCGAGCGCGCTGATCTTCTCCCGCCAGAACCTGCCCCATCAGGCACGCGATGCCGCCCAGCTGGCCAACATCGCCCGTGGCGGCTACGTGCTCAAGGATTGCGACGGCGAGCCCGAGCTGATCCTCATCGCCACCGGCTCCGAAGTCGGCCTGGCGGTACAGGCCTTCGACCAACTGAGCGCTGCCGGCCGCAAGGTGCGTGTCGTCTCCATGCCGTCCACCAGCCTGTTCGACCAGCAGGACGCCGCCTACAAGCAGTCCGTGCTGCCGCTGCAGGTCGGTGCGCGCATCGCCATCGAAGCCGCCCACGCCGACTACTGGTACAAGTACGTGGGCCTGGAAGGCCGCGTGATCGGCATGACCAGCTTCGGCGAGTCCGCCCCGGCACCGGCCCTGTTCGAGCACTTCGGCTTCACCGTCGAGAACATCGTCGCCACCGCTGAAGAACTGTTGGAGGACTGAGCCGGAAGCCGAAAGCCGGAGGCTGGAAGCTGGAGCGCCCCGTGCGCCCTTCTTCCGGCTTCAAGCTTCCGGCTTCGAGCTCTTCGCGATCAGATGCCCAGCACTCCTTTCCGCGTTGCCCTGAACGGCTACGGCCGTATCGGTCGTTGCGTCCTGCGTGCGCTGCATGAGCGTGGCGGGCGTGATGGCTTCGAGATCGTCGCCCTCAATGACCTGGCGGACCAGGCCAGCATCGAGTACCTGACGCGCTTCGACTCCACCCATGGCCGCTTCCCGGGGGACGTGAAGGTCGACGGCGATTGCCTGCACATCAACGGCGACTGCGTGAAGGTGCTGCGCAACCCGGCGCCCGAGGGCATCGACTGGACGGCGCTGGGCGTCGACCTGGTGCTCGAGTGCTCCGGCCAGTACACCAACCGCGCCCAGGCCGAGCGCTTCCTGCGGGCCGGCGCGCCACGCGTGCTGTTCTCCCAGCCGATGGCCAGCGAGGCGGACATCGACGCCACCATCGTCTACGGCGTCAACCAGGACAGCCTGGTCGGCACCGAGACCCTGGTTTCCAACGCCTCCTGCACCACCAACTGCGGCGTGCCCTTGCTGAAACTTCTCGACGAGTCCGTGGGTCTGGAATACGTCTCCATCACCACCATTCACTCCGCGATGAACGACCAGCCGGTAATCGACGCCTATCACCACGAGGACCTGCGCCGCACGCGCTCGGCCTTCCAGTCGGTGATCCCGGTCTCCACCGGCCTGGCAAGGGGCATCGAGCGGCTGCTGCCGGAGCTGGCCGGGCGCATCCAGGCCAAGGCCATCCGCGTGCCGACGGTGAACGTGTCCTGCCTGGACATCACCCTGCAGACCGCCCGCGACACCAGTGCCGCCGAGATCAACCGCGTGCTGCGCGAGGCCGCCGAAAGCGGCCCGCTCAAGGGCCTCCTGGCCTACACCGAGCTGCCCCACGCCAGCTGCGATTTCAACCACGACCCCCATTCCGCCATCGTCGACGGCAGCCAGACCCGTGTGTCCGGGCCGCGCCTGGTCAACCTGCTGGCCTGGTTCGACAACGAATGGGGCTTCGCCAACCGCATGCTCGACACCGCAGGCCACTACCTGCGGGTTTCCGCTGTTTCCACAACATCCAGCCCCGTGAAGGACTGACCCCATGACCGTGTTGAAAATGACCGACCTCGACCTCCAGGGTAAGCGCGTACTGATCCGCGAAGACCTCAACGTCCCGGTGAAGGACGGTGTCGTGAAGAGCGATGCGCGCATCCTCGCCTCCCTGCCGACCATCAAGCTGGCACTGGAGAAGGGCGCGGCGGTGATGGTCTGCTCGCACCTGGGTCGTCCCACCGAAGGCGAGTTCTCCGAGGAGAACAGCCTCAAGCCGGTCGCCGAGTACCTGGCCAAGGCCCTGGGCCGCGACGTGCCGCTGGTGGCCGACTACCTGGACGGCGTCGACGTCGCCCCCGGCCAGGTGGTGCTGTTCGAGAACGTGCGCTTCAACAAGGGCGAGAAGAAGAACGCCGACGAGCTGGCGCAGAAATACGCCGCCCTGTGCGACGTGTTCGTGATGGACGCCTTCGGCACCGCCCACCGCGCCGAGGGTTCGACCCACGGCGTGGCCAAGTTCGCCAAGGTCGCCGCTGCCGGCCCGCTGCTGGCCGCCGAACTGGACGCCCTGGGCAAGGCCCTGGGCAACCCGGCCCGCCCGATGGCCGCCATCGTCGCCGGCTCCAAGGTCTCCACCAAGCTCGACGTGCTCAATTCCCTGAGCCAGATCTGCGACCAGCTGATCGTCGGTGGCGGCATCGCCAACACCTTCCTCGCCGCTGCGGGCTACAAGGTCGGCAAGTCCCTGCACGAAGCCGACCTGCTGGATACCGCACGCGCCATCGCCGCCAAGGTCAGCGTGCCGCTGCCGGTTGACGTGGTGGTGGCCAAGGAATTCGCCGAGACCGCCGAGGCCACCGTCAAGCTCATCGGCGACGTGGCCGATGACGACATGATCCTCGACATCGGCCCGCAGACCGCCGCCCAGTTCGCCGAGCTGCTGAAGTCGTCGAAGACCATCCTCTGGAACGGCCCGGTCGGCGTCTTCGAGTTCGACCAGTTCGGCAACGGCACCCAGGTGCTGGCCCAGGCCATCGCCGAGAGCCCGGCCTTCTCCATCGCTGGCGGTGGCGACACCCTGGCGGCCATCGACAAGTACGGCGTCGGCGAGCGCATCTCCTATATTTCCACTGGCGGCGGCGCGTTCCTCGAGTTCGTCGAGGGCAAGGTCCTGCCGGCCGTGGACGTGCTGGAACAGCGCGCCAAGGCCTGAAATAGCGGCTAAACCATGGCGGTGGCCCGTGGTCCCTTGAACAGGACCCGAGAAAAGGAGTTGCCGCCATGCGTACCAACCTGATCCTGCTGTCGTTGTTCGCGATGCTCACCGGTTGTGCGGGAGGTTCTTCCCCCGCCACCTGCGAGGTGTTGAGCCCGCCCCAGGTCATCCTGCCGCAATCCCAGGACGACCAGCGCGTCGAGGCCCAGAGCAGCGGTGACCCCACCGTCAACGGCAGCCAGGAGCAGCACTGTCCATGACCCGTTGCGGGTGAACGGCCTTCTGGCCAAGGGAGTGAAAGGATGAAAGGCATGTTCGCCCTTGCGGCGCTGTTGGCGCTGGGCGGCTGTGCGGGTGTCCAGGCGCCTGCGGACGACGAGTGGACCCGCTGGGTCTGCGACAGCCAGGCCGAGGTGTTGTGGCGCTTCGTCGATGCCGACCGGGAGCAGGTGGACCTGCGCCTGGGCGGCGGCGATATCGTCTACCGCCTCAAGCAAGAACCTTCGGGGTCCGGCGCGCTCTATAGCGACAGCCGCCTGGCCTTCCACACCAAGGGTGACGAGGGACTGGTGTACTGGGTCGCCACCGATGACCTGATCGGTCGCGGCTGCAAGGCGCCCTGAACCGGCGCCGACTATTGCACCGGGCCGGCGTCATCGCCGGCCGGTTTTTACGGGAGGACGCTCGCCGTCCTCCATGGAACTTGAACCTGGCCTGCCCCTGCGGCAGGCTTCGCATTTCGAATGCCCACCCACTCGGGAGACTGAAACACCATGGCACTCATCAGCATGCGCCAGATGCTGGACCACGCCGCCGAATTCGGCTACGGCGTCCCGGCCTTCAACGTCAACAACCTGGAACAGATGCGCGCCATCATGGAAGCGGCCGACAAGACCGATTCCCCGGTGATCGTCCAGGCTTCCGCCGGTGCCCGCAAATACGCCGGCGCGCCTTTCCTGCGCCACCTGATCCTGGCGGCCATCGAAGAGTTCCCGCACATCCCGGTGTGCATGCACCAGGACCACGGCACCAGCCCGGACGTCTGCCAGCGCTCCATCCAGCTGGGCTTTTCCTCGGTGATGATGGACGGCTCCCTGCGTGAAGACGGCAAGACCCCGGCCGACTACGACTACAACGTCCGCGTGACCCAGCAGACCGTAGCCTTCGCCCACGCCTGCGGCGTGTCCGTGGAAGGCGAACTGGGTTGCCTGGGCAGCCTGGAAACCGGCATGGCCGGTGAAGAAGACGGCGTCGGCGCCGAAGGCGTGCTGGATCACAGCCAGCTGCTGACCGATCCGGAAGAGGCTGCGGACTTCGTCAAGAAGACCCAGGTCGATGCCCTGGCCATCGCCATCGGCACCAGCCACGGTGCCTACAAGTTCACCAAGCCGCCGACCGGCGACGTGCTCTCCATCGAGCGCATCAAGGAAATCCACAAGCGCATCCCCAACACCCACCTGGTGATGCACGGTTCCTCCTCGGTACCGCAGGAGTGGCTGAAGGTGATCAACGAGTTCGGCGGCGACATCAAGGAAACCTACGGCGTGCCGGTCGAGGAGATCGTCGAAGGCATCAAGCACGGCGTGCGCAAGGTCAACATCGACACCGACCTGCGCCTGGCCTCCACCGGTGCCATCCGCCGCATGATGGCCGAGCAGCCGAGCGAGTTCGACCCGCGCAAGTTCTTCGCCAAGACCATCGTCGCCATGCGTGATATCTGCATCGCCCGCTACGAAGCCTTCGGCACTGCCGGCAACGCCTCGAAGATCAAGCCGATCTCCCTGGAAGGCATGTACCAGCGGTACGCCAAGGGCGAGCTGACCGCCAAGGTCAACTGAGTTCTGGTGCTGTAAACGGAAAGCCCCGCATTCGCGGGGCTTTCTGCTTTCCGGGGCCTGGAACCCGCATGCGGCGTCCTTACTGGGCGGTGCTGCTCGCCAGGGCCCGGTGCTCGAGCTTCAGGTTGTAGAAGGTGGCGCTGCCGGCTTCGGTGGCGTCGCCGGCGTTGTCCTGGGCATAGACCCCGGCCTTGAAGTACAGCGGCTTGGGCGCCCAGGTGGGGTCCAGCTGCTGGGTGAACATCGTGCTGTTGACCAGGATGCTCAACTGCCCGGTGGGCGACATGTTGATGACGTAGGTGAAGCGCTGGTTGAGCTTCACGCCGCTGAGCAGGGTGACCACCGCACCGGCTTCGTCGGTGGGGGTGTTGCGCACCTTGGCGACGATGTTGCCGGTGCCGGTCTTGGTCTTGAACTGGTACTCCAGCTTGAGCAGCGGGCTGGTGCTGCCGAAGGCGTGGATCTGGCCGATGACGATCTTGCCCGTGGACGGGACCTGGCCGACCGCCAGGTTGGCGCTCATGTAGTTGTCGGCGGCGCCATAGGTCCAGTTGCGCAGCTTGCCGTCGGCGTAGGTCTCGCGCAGCTCGCTGCGCGGGTAGACGGCGTTGGCGGTGGCGCTGCCGTTCACCGGGGTCCAGAAGAACAGGGTGCCGTTGGCCGCCTTGAAGTAGTTGTCCTGATAGCCACCCATCAGGGCGGGGGTTTCGATGGTCACCGAAGGGCTACCGACGGGGATGGTGAGGTTCCAGGTTCCGAGATCGATCATTTTGACTGAGTTCTCTAAGAGAACTTTCAGTCGGGTGCTATCTCATCCACGAGACGTAATCACTTACTGCGGCATCCGGCCAACTGCACACGAACTAAAAGTGAAAGCTAGGGAGTGGCAGGGGGCTGCCGTGTCGTCCGAAGGCATTTACGCCGTCTCGCGGAACGCTTTATAGGGTTGTGCAAGCCCCTTGTTAATCACCGATCGTCGCCGTCGGGCCTGTCAAAAAGCCGTCTGGAACGGGCTTTGCCATCAAGGTGCTATCGTAAAAACTAACCAGATGGTTCATGTCCGGAATGCCGTCCTCAGGTGGAATGCGGCTTGCGCCGAATCATTGGCGTCATTTTTCCGTAAGCGCAGCGGCAGCCCCGTTTCGCTGGGGGCGGGCAGGGGCTTCGAGGGCATCCGATGAACGGTCGCCGGGCGTCTGCCGCTGCGCTGACAGGCTGCGTCGCAAACTGTCACCGGCGGTAGAATGCGGGCTTTCCCCCCGGCCGCACCGATCCCCCATGAACCCGCTCCGCTACATCCAGTCCTACCCCGCCCACCTGCAGGAGCAGATCCGCCTGCTGATCGAGCAGCGCCGCCTGGGCGAATACCTCGCCAAGCGCTACCCGGATCGTCATGAGGTGCAAAGCGACAAGGCCCTCTACGGCTATACCAATGCCCTGCGCCAGGAGCACCTGCGCAATGCGCCGGCCATCGACAAGGTGGTCTACGACAACAAGCTGGATGTCGTGCAGAAGGCCCTCGGGCTGCACACGGCGATCTCGCGGGTGCAGGGCGGCAAGCTGAAGGCGAAGAAGGAGATCCGCGTGGCCTCGC
The DNA here is from genome assembly GCF_003234055.1 of Pseudomonas sp. 57B-090624. Taxonomy (NCBI): domain Bacteria; kingdom Pseudomonadati; phylum Pseudomonadota; class Gammaproteobacteria; order Pseudomonadales; family Pseudomonadaceae; genus Pseudomonas; species Pseudomonas sp. 57B-090624. The sequence continues at coordinate 149,649 of NZ_QKRU01000003.1, read as the reverse complement.
TGTTCAAGGAGGCGGCGCCGGAGTTCCTGCGGATGATCGTGGTGCACGAGCTGGCGCACCTGCGCGAGCGCGACCACAACAAGGCGTTCTACCAGCTCTGCGAACACATGCTGCCGGGCTATCACCAACTGGAGTTCGATTTGCGCCTGTACCTGATCCAGCGCGAGCTGGAGGCGGGAAACTGAAGGGCAATGGGTGGGGAGGGAGGGGGAGTGTCATGCCCAACCCCAGCTGTGGAGGGCTGCAGGATGAGCGCAGTCCTGAGGCGGGCATGACGGGGCCGACTATACCCATGCGTCCCGGTTGGTCGATGTAGGCCCCGTCCCAAAGGCTCCGCCGAATGCTCCGGTGAGCTCCCCGTACCGGCTCGCGTCCGCCGGAAAAAGCCTGCTAGGCTCTCCCCATCCCTGTCGTCGAGTATTCGCGGGCATGAGCCGCTACCTACGGATGTTGTGTCCAGTGCTGCTGTGCCTGGTGTTCGCACCATCCGCGCCGGCCCGCGAATGGCTGGCCGTGGGGGCCGAGTTCCCGCGCCTGTTCGGACAGACCGTGGAAGGTCGCTTCATCGGACTCGGCCCTGACGTGCTGCGCGAGGTGGTGCAGCGCATGGGCGACACGGTGCGCTTCGAGGTCTACCCCTGGGCCCGGGCGCAGAAGATGGTGGCACAGGGGCGCGCGGACATCCTCATCGGCCCCTATCGCACGCCGGAGCGCGAGGGGCTGTTCCTCTTCAGCCAGCGCCCCTTCTACCGCGACCGCATCGTGTTCTTCGCCCGTTCCGGCCTCGCTCTCGCCTGGCAGGGCGACTACGCCAACCTGGCCGGCAAGCGCATCGGGGTCATCCGTGGCTGGACCTACGGGCCGAGCTTCGACCAGGGCCGCCAGGCGATGGACCTGCACAGCATCGAGAGCGTCGACAACGCGATACGCATGCTGGTGATGGGCCGCATCGACCTGCTGGCGAGCAACGAGCGCAACACCCGGCCACGCATCGACACCCTGGAACACGGGGCCATCAGCCAGTTGCAACCGATCATCGATACCCAGGACGGCTACTTCGCCTTCCCCAGGACCGACGAGCATGCCGCCTTGCGCAAGGACTTCGACCACGCCTTCGCCAGCCTGGTCGCCGAGGGCCGCCTGAGCGCGCTTGCCCTGCGCCAGGGCGTCACCATCCCCTGAGGGGCGTCATGGCGCGATACGTGGCGGGGCCTGGAACTGCGCGTCGATGTCGCGCTTCAGGCGCTGGACCAGGTGCAGCGCCTCGGCCTTGCCGCAGGTGGCGGAGAAGGGGATGCCGGCGGACTCGAGGATGGTCTTGCGGGTGCGCTGGTCGTAAATGAGCACATGCAGGCTGCGGTCGCTGTCCATGTGCCCGGAGAACCCCAGTGGCAGCAACTGGGTACGCATGAAGTCCAGGGTCCTGGACAGTCGTTCGGTTTCCACGGGAATGGCCTCGGTGCTGTGGGTGGGAAGGTGGACGCTACCCACCCATGGAGTGGAACGTGCGGCGGGCGTTCGGTTCCCCGTACCTGCGTGTCGCTCGTCGGCGGAGTGGCGCTGCACTGTTTGCCGGCAGCGCCGATGGCTACACTGGCACAAGGCCATGTGGGGACTGTCGTGAGTACTGAAGAGTCGGGTTATTCGATCTATAGGCGTCTGGTTTCGCAATTGATGAACGGTGAAGAGCAGCTCCCCAGCTTGCCCATGATCACCATGGAGATCCGCCGGGCCCTGGCCAATCCGGATGCCAGTACCTCTTCCCTAGCGCGGGTCATCAACAAGGACCCGGCGCTGAGCGCAACGCTGGTCAAGCATGCGGCCAGCACCCGCCTGCGCACCGCCTTGCCGCCCAAGACCCTGGAGGATGTGATCCGCACCCTGGGCATGCTGGAGGTGGACCGCATCACCATGGTCCACAGCATCAAGAGCCTGTTCACCCTGCACAGCGCCTCGCACAAGAAGCTCTTCGTCGACACCTGGAGCCGCCTGGCCCGGCGCGGCAGCATCAGCGCCGTGCTCGCGCGCCTGCTCGGGCACGCCTCTTCCGAGCACGTGCTGCTGGCCAGCGTGCTCAGCGACATCGGTGCCCTGGCGATCCTGTCCGCGTTCAAGGACGCCCAGCAGATCCCCTCGCCCGAGCTCTACTCGCGCCTGTGCCGGGAATACGGCAAGTCCCTCGGCGTCATCGTCCTGAAGAAGTGGGCGGTGGACGACAGCTATATTGCAGTGGTGCGCGGCCTGGGCGCCTGGGACGAATCCAGCGGTCCCGGCGTCGAGCTCGTCGACCTGATCAACCTCGGCCTGTTCCACGCGCTCCGCGAGGCCGGGCCCACCGCCCTGCTGCCGCCGCTGCGGGAGCTGGCTGCCTATCGCAAGTTGCAGCCGCCCCTCAATGCCCTGGACCCCAGCGGCAATGGCCTGGCCCTGGTAGCCAGCCAGCGCGCCGAGATCCAGCGGGTGGAGTCGCTGCTCCAGTAGTTGCACCGTTCGGGTGCATTGCCTTCCCGTCGCAGGGTCGCTGCGGGGTTCCGCTGGCCGGAGAGCCTCGTAATGCGCCGTGCGCAGCCTTTCCGGCGGCATCGGCGTTCTTGGGTGCCACCCCGGGTTCGGCTTTTGCATGATGCAGGCTTTCGGCTTACCTGCCGATCCGGGTCCACTGAGGTGTCGTCATGACAGCATTACTCACGCCGGGCGTGCGTCTGCTCGAAGGGTTCAGCTTCGCACGCAAGTTCCAGCTGCTCTTCCTCCTGTTCATCCTGCCGCTGGGCTATGCCCTGTGGGTGATCACCGCGTCCTACCTGGACCGCCTCGGCCTGGTCGACGGCGAGCTCAGCGGCATGCGGGTGATCGCCACCCTGGCCGACGCCCAGCACGAAGTGGGCGCCCAGCGCCTGCTCCTGGCCCGCTGGAAGGGCACCGAGGACGCCGCCAGGTCGCAACTCGAACAACGTGGCGGCCGCCTGCAGGAAGCCCTGGCCAAGGTCGACGCGCAGCTGAAGGCGGAAGGGCTCGGCGCGCAGAGCCGCAAGCTGTACGAGGAGGCCCGTTCGCGCAGTGAGCGCATCGGCTTCCAGGCCCTGGCTCCGCTGGCCCTGCCCGATGCCCTGGAGCGCTTCCAGGACGTGCTGCAAAGCCTGCAATCCCTGCGCGAGCAGGTGGCCACCGAGACCGGCCTCATCCTCGACCCGGGGATGGACACCTACCTGATGATGGAGCAGCTCACCTACGTGCAGCCGCGCGCCCAGGAGCTGCTCGGCAGCTTCGCTGCCAACGCCCATGGCGCCGTGGTGTCGCAGCACTTCACCCTGCAGAGCCGGGTCGCCGTGCGTGACCTGCGCCGCTCCCTGGACGACACCGCGCGGCAACTGCGCAAGGCCCAGGACGCCATCGCCCAGGCGTCCGACGTCAACGCCGCGCTGGAAGGTCCGTTCCGCCAGGCCGACCAGGCCATGAGCGACTTCCTCGCCCGGGTCGACAAGGGCATGTTCGAGGCCAACCCCTTCACCCTCGGCACCGCCGAGTTCGTCCAGCAGGTCGAGCGCCTCGATGGGCAGCTGGTAGCGCTGCAGCAGGCATTGACCGAGCGCTTCCAGGCACGCCTCGGCGACTTCCGTACCCAGGCGCTGCGCAGCATGGTCCAGGTGATCGGCGCCTTCAGCCTGCTCACCCTGCTGGCCCTGTACATGCTGCTGTGCCTGAACGCCGCCATCCGCCGTGGCACCGCTGCCATCACCGAGGCCGCCGAGGGCCTGCGCGCCGGCGACCTGCGCGTGGCCGCGGCCGTGCATGGCCGCGATGACCTGGCGCAGATCGCCGAAGCGCTGAATGCCGCGCTGGCGCAGCTGCGCAGCTCGCTGGAAGGCGTGAACCTGGAGAGCAGGCAACTGGGCGGGACCGTGCAACAGCTCAACGCCCAGGCCCAGGACACCCTCACCTCGGTGGAGCAGCAGCAGGGCCAGGTCAGCCAGATCGCCGCTGCCGCGCACGAGTTGGCGGCCACCGCCCAGAGCGTGGCGGAGAGTTGCGAGGGGGCGGCCCAGGATGCCCAGCAGACCCGTGAAATCGCCATGCAGAGCAACCAGCGCAGCGCCCGCACCGGAGCCAGCATGCGCGAACTGAGCACGCGCCTGGGCGACACCGTCTCCGCGTTGCAGCAGCTGCGTGACCAGGCGCAGCAGATCAACCGCGTGGTGGACGTGATCAAGGGCATCGCCGAGCAGACCAACCTGCTGGCGCTCAACGCCGCCATCGAGGCGGCGCGCGCCGGGGAGCAGGGCCGTGGCTTCGCCGTGGTGGCCGACGAGGTGCGCAGCCTGTCGCAGCGTACCCAGGACTCCACCCAGGAGATCGGCGACACCGTCGCCAGCCTGCAGGGCGTGGTCGGCCAGGCGGTCGCCCTGATGGAGGCCGCCTTCAAGCAGGCCGAAGGCGACGTGGGCAGCGTGCTGAGCATGGGTGAGGACCTGTCCGGTATCGCCGATGCGGTGCAGCGGGTCAGCGACCGCCTGGCGCAGATCGCCACCGCCGCCGAGGAACAGGCCGCAACGGCGGACGAGGTCAGCGGCAATATCCAGCAGGTCGACCAGGCCGCCAGCTTGCTGTTGCAAGGGGCCCAGTCGGTCCAGGCCGCCGCCGAGCAGTTGCATCGCGGCAGCCAGGCCCTGAACCAGAACACGTCGCGCTTCCGCCTGGCCTGATTGCCGGGCAACCGGCCGCCTGTGGGCGGCCGGCCTTCATCAGAGCTTCCAGAACGGTTTCAGCGCCTCGTCGCGGGCCTGCTCGCGAGTCAGGCCGATGTCGCGCAGGGCCTGCTCGTCCAGGTCCAGCAGCGCCTTGCGGGTTTGCAGGCGGCGCCAGAAGCGATGCCAGCGGCCGTCTCCCGCGGAGCGGGTGCTCGCACGGACGCGCAGGTGCTCCAGCTCCAGTTCTTTCGCGTGGAGGCTCAGCCGCGTATCGCTCAGGCCGTTCATGTCGATCTCCTCATGCCGGGGTGTATGGAAGACATGATGCGCGGCGGGTAAAAAGCGATACAGATTCAAGGATCTGTTATTTTTTTCATACAGATTGCGCAGTGGAGCGTCTGAATCCACAATTTACCCGTCATCTGTACCGGTCCGTAGAAAGCGGGCTCCACGCAAGGGGAACTGTCATGAAGCTCTACACCCAGCTCGCCGAAACCCTCGCCGCTCGCATCGAGCAGGGCTACTACCGGCCCGGCGACCGCCTGCCCTCGGTCCGCGCCCTGAGCCAGGAGCACGGCGTCAGCCTCAGCACCGTCCAGCAGGCCTACCGCCTGCTGGAGGATGGCGGCCTGGCCGTGCCCCGGCCCAAGTCCGGCTACTTCGTGCCGCCCCGTCGCGCGGCCCCGGCGCTGCCGGCCATGACCCGCGCGGCGCAGCGCCCGGTGGACGTGTCGCAATGGAGTGACGTGCTGGAGCTGGTCAAGCGCGGCGCCCGCGACGGCCTGGTGCAACTGGGCCGGGGCATGCCCGACGTCACCAGCCCGACCCTGCGACCGCTGCTGCGCAGCCTGGCGCAGGTCGCCCGGCGTCCGGACCTGGGCGGCCTGTACTACGACGCCATCCAGGGCTCGCTGCCATTGCGGGAACAGATTTCCCGGCTGTTGGTGGATGCCGGCTGCCAGATACCGGCCAGCGACCTGATCATCACCACCGGCTGCCACGAGGCGCTGTCCGCCTCCATCCGCGCCATCTGCCAGCCGGGGGACATAGTCGCGGTGGACTCGCCAAGCTTCCACGGCGCCATGCAGGCGCTGAAGGGCTTCGGCATGAAGGCCCTGGAACTGCCCACCGACCCGATCAACGGCATCAGCCTGGAGGCGCTGGAGATGGCCCTGGAGCAGTGGCCGATCAAGCTCATCCAGCTCACCCCCAACTGCAACAACCCCCTGGGCTACATCATGCCGGAGGCCCGCAAGCGCGCCCTGCTGACCCTGGCCCAGCGCTACGACGTGGCGATCATCGAAGACGACGTTTACGGCGACCTGGCCTACCGCTACCCGCGTCCGCGCACCATCAAGTCCTTCGACGAGGACGGCCGCGTGCTGCTGTGCAGTTCCTTCTCCAAGACCGTGGCGCCCGGCATCCGCATCGGCTGGATCGCCCCCGGCCGCTACTTCGACCGGCTGCTGCACATGAAGTACATCTCCACCGGCGCCACCGCCACCCAGCCGCAGATCGCCCTGGCCGAATTCCTCGCCAGCGGCGCCTACGAGCCCCATGTGCGGCGCATGCGCAGCCAGTACCAGAACGGCCGCGACCAGATGATCGACTGGGTGATGAAGTACTTCCCCGAAGGCACCCGCGCCAGCCGGCCCCAGGGTGGATTCATGCTCTGGGTCGAGCTGGACGAGGGGTTCGACACCCTGCGGCTGAATCGCGCCCTGCTCGACAAGGGCGTACAGATCGCCTCCGGCAGCCTGTTCTCCGCCTCCGGCAAATACCGCAGCTGCCTGCGCATGAACTACTCGCGCAAGCCCGATGCCGAGCAGGAAGCCGCCGTGCGCAAGGTGGGCGAGACGGTGAAGGCGTTGATGGAGGAGACGACCGTGGAAGCGAATTCATTCGCGATGCTTTGAACTCGGCGGCCTTCGGCTACCGATAGACCGGCGTTTTCCTGGGCGCGCTCGCGCAGCCATGTCTTTCCCCGTTGATTAGAGTCCCAGCTTTCCATGGAAGGAGGGCTGGCCAGTGGGCAGTCGCGACCTGCGCAAAGGGCGCGTTTCCGAACTCGGCAGGGTTTATCTCATCACCGCGACTACGGCCGAGCGGCGCCCGCTCTTCGCCGATTTCATGCACGCTCGGTTATTGGTGGGTGAACTGAGGCGCCTGGAACACGGCAACTTGGCACAGTCACTGGCCTGGGTGGTGATGCCCGATCATTTCCACTGGCTGATGCGGCTCAGCGGGCCAATGCCCTTGTCATCGGTGGTCAAGGCGCTGAAGGGCCGCACCGCAAGGCGCCTGGGCCTGTCGCTGGACGATGGAGGGAAGGTCTGGCAGCCAGGATTCCATGACCGGGCGCTGAGGCGTGAGGATGAATTGCTGCCGATTGCGCGCTATGTGGTCGCCAATCCGCTGAGGGCGGGACTGGTACAGCGCCTTGGTGATTACCCGCATTGAGACGCGGTGTGGCTGTGAGCGGGTGGCAGTCCTGCGGCCTGCTTCGCGAATGAATTCGCTCCCACGGGGCACCGTGCTTTTCTGTGGGAGCGAATTCATTCGCGATTGTCCGAGCGCAGGGTTCCTTGGGCGGCAGGGGCCCTCACTCCACCTTCTTCCCACTCGCCAGGTGCGCCGCCAGGGTGCGCAGGGCGCCGAGCTGGCGGCAGATCAGACCGAGTTCGGTCTGCACCAGGCGGGCGCGCTCGTCCATGTCCTCGGGGAGCTGTTCCAGCTCCTTGGCCAGGGCTTCCTCGCTGTCGCTGTGGATGGTCACCGGCTTGCGCGCGGCGAGGTCGTTGGCGATCTCTTCCAGGGCCGTGGCGATGCGTTCGGCGGCATTGCCCAGCAGGCTGCCCTCCAGCGCCATGGGTTCGGTTGCGCGATGCGCGCCGAGGGCGGAGAGGTAGCTGAGCAGGGTGTGGGAGAGCACCAGGAAGCGGAAGCCGATGTCCGCCTCCTTACGGAAGTGACCGGGTTCCATGAGCATGTTGGCCAGCGTCGTGGACAGCGCCGCATCGGCGTTGTGGGCGTTGCGCCGGGCCAGGCGGTAGGCGAGGTCGTCGCGCTTGCCGGCGTTGTACTGCTGCACCAGCTGGCGCAGGTAGCGGGCGTTGCAGGCCAGGGTGTTGGCCACCACGCGGTGCAGGCCACGGCCCTGCCAGTCGGGGAGGATGAAGATCACCGCCAGCGCGGCGATCAGGCTGCCCAGCAGGGTGTCCACCAGGCGCGGCACGAAGAGGCCGTAGCTGTCGCCGATCTGGTTGAAGCAGAACAGCACCATCAGGGTGATCGACGCCGTCGCCAGGGTGTAGCGGGTCGACCGGTTGGCGAAGAAGATCACCCCGGCGACCACGGCGAACAGCGATTGCACCAGGGCGCTGGGGAACAGGTCGAACAGCGCCCAGCCCAGGGCCAGGCCGATGACGGTGCCGATGATCCGCTGCACCAGCTTGCGCCTCGTGGCGCCGAAGTTCGGCTGGCAGACGAAGACCGTGGTGAGCAGGATCCAGTAGCCCTGGCTGGGGTGGATCAGGTGCAGCACGCCGTAGCCGACGCACAGGGCGATGGCCATGCGCAGGGCGTGGCGGAACACCAGGGAGGTCGGGGTGACGTTCTGCTTGAGGCGTTCCCAGACGTCCTTCAGGCCCTTGGGCGAGCGGTCCAGCAGGCTGCTGTCCTGGGCTTCGGCGAGGGCGTCGGGGTTGCTGGCGTCGGTCAGCAGGCGATCGAGGGTGGAGAGGTTGCCGGCCAGGGCGTTGAGCGAGCGCAGCAAGCCGCGCCAGGCCGGGTTGCTCTGGATGCGCAGGTGCTCCAGGGAGCGGTGCAGGTCGTCCAGGGCCTGGGTGCCGTCGTTGTAGTCGAACGGCTGGCGCATCTGGATGGCCTGGCCGAGCGCCTGGCAGGCGCCCCCCTGCTGGCGCAGCAGGCGCTGGCAGCGGAACAGCACGTCGCTGTGGAAGAACGCCTCGGCCAGCTGGTTGTACGGGTAGTGCGAGGAGCTGGCGCGTTCGTGGATGTCCTGGGCGAGGAAGTACAGCTTCAGGTAGCGGCTCACCTTGGGACCGGGGCGGGCGTTGCCGACGCGGTGCAGGATGATTTCCTTGGCCGCGTTCAGCGCCGCCACCACCTTGCCGTTCTGCTGCGCCAGTTCCAGGCGCTTGGCCTCCACGTCCAGCTCGCGCAGCGGCTCGAAGAGGTTGGCCTTGAGCTTGAGGTAGCGCCCCAGCTCACGGTAGAGCCGGGCCAGGCTCTGCTGCACCGGCTGGTGGGTGAACAGCGCCTGCCAGATCACCGAGAGCAGGCCGTACCAGGCCGCGCCGCCCACCAGCAGCGCCGGCTCGCGCCAGAGGTCGTGGCCGACGCCGTCGCGCTGGTCGACGCCGATCATGCTGTAGATCGACAGGATCAGGGTCGCCGAGGCGATGGTGGCGTAGCGCTCGCCCAGGGCGCCGAGCATGGTCAGGCCGAAGGCCGCCAGCGCCAGGGCAGAGACGAACAGCCAGGGGTAGGGGAACAGCAGCTCCACCGAGAAGGAGGCGATGCTGAAGCAGCCCAGGGTCACCAGCAGCGCATTGAGGCGGCCCTGCCAGCTGTCGTCGGTCTCGGCCAGGGCGCTGGCGATGATGCCGAGGAACAGCGGGATCAGCAGGTCCATGCGGTCCTGCTGCCAGCAGAGCGCCATGCTGCCGGTGAGGGCGACGAACACCCGCAGGCTGTAGCTGAACTTGTCCTGGGCCCAGAGGCGGCGCAGGGAGTGACGGAGCGAGGTCGATGGCATAACGGCCTTGTGGGCGTGCGGTCCGGGGGCTCGGCCTGCGCGGGTGTGCGTGGGCCGATGGCGAGAGGTTACCGCTTGGATGCTGCCCGGGCGAGGCGGGTTACACCCGCTGGCGTGAATGCGCAGGCGCTGGCGCCGTCAGGCATGCTGCCGCCTCAGGCGAACTGTGCGGCGGCGTGCGCCGAGGCCCAGGCCCACTGGAAGTTGAAGCCGCCGAGGTGGCCGGTGATGTCCAGCACTTCGCCGATGAAGTACAGCCCGGGGGACTTCTGCGACTCCATGGTCTTGGACGAGACCTCGTGGGTGCTGACGCCGCCCAGGGTGACTTCGGCGGTGCGATAGCCCTCGGTGCCGGACGGGGTCACCTGCCAGTCGCCGAGGGCTTCGGCGATGGCCTGCAGCTCGGCCAGGCTGTACTGCTTCATCGGCCGTGAGACGAACCAGCGCTCGGCCAGCAGGCCGGCGAACTTGCGGGTGAACAGCTCGCCCAGCAGGGTCTTCAGCTCGGCATTGGGGCGTTCGCCCTGCTGCTGCACCAGCCAGGCGGGCACGTCGAGATTGGGCAGCAGGTTGATCGACACCGTGTCGCCCGGGTTCCAGTAGGAGGAGATCTGCAGGATGGCGGGGCCGCTGAGGCCGCGATGGGTGAACAGGATGTTCTCGCGGAAGCTGGCGCCGTTGCAGCTCACCAGGGCGTCCACCGAGGTGCCGGAGAGCTCGGTGCACATCTCCTTGAGCTGGTCGGTGATGGTGAAGGGCACCAGGCCGGCACGGGTCGGCAGCACTTCATGGCCGAACTGGCGGGCGACCTGGTAGCCGAAGCCGGTGGCGCCCAGGGTGGGGATCGACAGGCCACCGGTGGCGATCACCAGGGACTGGCAGCGCACCGGGCCGATGCCGGTCTGCAGCTCGTAGCCGGCGTCGTGGCGGGCGATGCCGGTGACGGCGGTGTCCAGGCGCAGGTCGACGCCGTGTTCGTCGCACTCGGCCAGGAGCATGGCGAGGATGTCGCTGGCCTTGTGGTCGCAGAACAGCTGGCCGAGCTTCTTCTCGTGGTAGGCGATGCCGTGCTTGTTGACCAGCTCGAGGAAGTCCCACTGGGTGTAGCGGGCCAGGGCCGACTTGCAGAAATGCGCGTTGGCGGAGAGGAAATTGGCCGGCTCGGTATAGAGGTTGGTGAAGTTGCAGCGCCCGCCGCCGGACATGAGGATCTTCTTGCCGGCCTTGTTCGCGTGGTCGAGCAGGAGCACCTTGCGTCCGCGCGCGGCGGTCTTCGAAGCACACAACAGGCCGGCGGCGCCGGCCCCGATAATCACCACGTCAGTCACGAACAAGAAACCACCCTCGGAAGTCGAATCGGCCAAGGCGCGCGCCGGTGGCGAAGTCTACCCTATGGAGGTGCCGCGACCAGCGCTCTCCGCTGGCTGGCAAGGGAAATGCGTGCAGTCCGGCGATGCCGACCGTCCCAGCCCCAGTGGAAGCCATGGATGAAAAAGACCTGCAGTGTCCTGTTGTTGCTCGTTCTGCTGTGCTCGGGCCCGCTGCGCGCCGAGCACCTGCGGCTGGTGGCCGACACCTGGCCGCCGTTCACCGATGCGAGCCTGCCCGAGGGCGGCCTGGCGGTGGACCTGGTGGTAACGGCACTGGAGCGCGCCGGGCACAGCACCGAATACGTCGAGGTCCCCTGGGCGCGGGCACTGCGCGGGCTGGAGGTGGGCGACTACGACGTGGTGATCAACGCCTGGTACGACCAGGCCCGCGCCGTCTATGGGCTCTACTCCAGGCCCTACCTGGTCAACCGCGTGCGCTTCCTCCGCCACCGCGGCGCCAAGATCGACTTCCAGACCCTGGCCGACCTGCGCCCCTACAGCATCGCCGTGGTGCGCGGCTATGCCTATTCAGCGGAGTTCGACCAGGACCCGACCCTCGACCGGGTGCCGGTGATGGGCTTCGAGATGGGCGCGCGCATGCTCGCCGCCGGGCGCGTGCAGCTGACCCTGGAGGATGAGCTGGTGGCGCGCTATCACCTCAACCGCGAGCTGAAGGAGCTCAAGGGCCAGCTGGAGTTCCTGCCGCGACCGCTCAGCGAGAACAACCTGGCGATCCTGGTGCGGCGCAGCCACCCGATGCATCGCCAGGTGGTGGAGGACTTCGACCGGGCGATGCAGTCGATGCGCGATGACGGGACCTACCAGCGCATCTTCGACCGGCACGGTTTCTAGCGGTTGGCGATGGTCCGCCCGCGGCCTTCGTGCTTGGCCTGGTAGAGGCGCTGGTCGGCCTCGTGCAGCAGGCTTTCCAGATCCTCCGGTACGCCCTGGTAGACGCCGGCGCTGAATGACAGCGGTGGTGCATCGGCGGCGTACTTCAGGCGGGCGCAGTTGCGCCGCAGCTGGTCGAGCGCGGCCTTGACGGTGGGGGCGTCGCCCTTGCTGACCAGGGCGAATTCCTCGCCGCCGAGCCGGCCCAGCAGGGCGTCTGGGAAGGCGTGTGCCAGGACCCGCGAGAACATCACCAGGGCGGTGTCGCCGCTGGCGTGGCCGAACTTGTCGTTGATCTGCTTGAAGAAGTCGAGGTCGAGCATCGCCACGCTCAGCTCCTGGCCGGCACGCTGGGCCTGCTGGAACAGCTGCAGGCCCTGTTCGTAGAAGGCGCGGCGGTTGTAGAGGTTGGTCAGCGAGTCGAACAGCGCCGCCTGCTTCAGTGCGCGCATCAGGTCGCGGCGCTCCAGGGTCGACATCACCCGGCAGTTCAGCTCTTCGGTGCAGAAGGGTTTGCGCAGGAAATCGTCGGCGCCGTGCTTGATGAACATGGCGCTGAGCGAGCCTTTCTGGTCCGCCGAAAGGCCGAGGATGATCAGCTCGGTGCGGTGCAGCTTCTGCCGCAGCATCTTCACCAGGTCGAAGCCGCTGATGCCGGGCATGCCGTGGTCCACCAGCAGCAGGTCGATGTCCGGCTGCTCCTGGAGGATGTGCAGGGCTTCGTCGCCGTCGCGGGCCTCGATGATCTGGTAGAGGTGCGGGGTCAGCACGCGGCGCACGAAGTTGCGCGTGGCCTCGGAGTCCTCGGCCACCAGGATCTTCACCCCGCAGTTGCGCACCAGGCGGTGCAGCAGGCGGAAGACGTATTCGTAGGAGTGCTGGCTTTCCTTGAGCACGTAGTCGACCACGCCCTTGAGCAGGAGCTCGTCGCGGCGTTGCTCCTTGTAGGAGCCGGAGAGGACGACGCAGGGCAGTTCGTAGCGCAGCACCAGGTCGACGATCTCGCCGTCGGGCGCGTCCGGCAGGTTGAGGTCGACGATGGCGGCGAAGAACAAGGCGGCGGAGGTTTCCAGCAGCACCTCGGCTTCGGCGCAGGAGGCGCAGAACACGGGCTGCAGGTCCGGCTCCTGACGGAACAGGTGCTCGAGGATCTTCAGGACCAGCGGGCTGTCTTCGACGACCAGAATATTGCGCACGACCTACTCCCTTGCTGCGTGGCGGGTATCCCCGCCTGCGCTGTCATACAGGACGAACCTTTCCGGGGCGTTACTGGAGTGCCCGCACCTTGAACGAGCGACCCTTGATCTTGCCGTCGCTCAGGCGCTTGAGAGCCTGTTTGACGATGCTCCTGTCCACGGCCACGAAGGCCTGGAAATCGAAGATGGCTATCTTGCCAACCTGCGCCCCCGGAATGCCAGCTTCACCGGTCAGGGCGCCGAGGATGTCGCCCGGGCGAACCTTCTCCTTGCGCCCGCCACTGATACACAGCGTAGCCATCGGCGGCACCAGCGGGTCGCGATTGCGCAGCACCAGTTCGTCCAGGCGTTGCCAGTTCAAGGGGGCCTTCTGCAGGTCCTCGATGGCCTGGGCGCGGCTGGCCTCGGCCGGCGCCACCAGGCTCAGGGCCAGGCCCTTCTCGCCGGCGCGGCCGCTGCGACCGACACGGTGCACGTGGATTTCCGGATCGCGCGACAGCTCGACGTTGATCACCGCCTCCAGGCCGGCGATGTCCAGGCCGCGCGCCGCCACGTCGGTGGCCACCAGCACGCTGCAGCTGCGGTTGGCGAAGAGGGTCAGCACCTGGTCGCGCTCGCGTTGTTCCAGTTCGCCGTGCAGGGTCTGTGCCGAGATGCGGTTGGTGTGCAGGTGCTCGACCAGTTCCTGGCACTGCTGGCGGGTGTGGCAGAAGGCGACGCTGGACTGCGGGCGGTAGTGCAGCAGCAGGTGCACCACGGCGTCCATGCGCTGGGCCGGGTCGATCTCGTAGAAACGCTGTTCGATCTGGCTGTCGTCGTGCAGGGCCTCGACCTTCACCTGTTGCGGGTCGCGCAGGAAGCGTCCGGCCAGTTCGGCGATGCCCTTGGGGTAGGTGGCGGAGAACAGCAGGGTCTGTCGCTTGGCCGGGGTCTGCTCGATGATCTCGGCGATGCTGTCGTAGAAGCCCATGTCGAGCATGCGGTCGGCTTCGTCCAGCACCAGGGTGTTGAGCCCGTCGAGCTTCAGGGTGCCCTTGCGCAGGTGCTCCTGGATGCGGCCCGGGGTGCCGACGATGATGTGGGCGCCGTGCTCCAGCGAGCCGATCTGCGGGCCGAAGGGCACGCCGCCACAGAGGGTCAGCACCTTGATGTTGTCGGCGGCGCGGGCCAGGCGGCGGATTTCCTTGGCCACCTGGTCGGCCAGTTCGCGGGTCGGGCACAGCACCAGCGCCTGGCAGCCGAAGAAGCGCGGGTTGAGCGGGTCGAGCAGGCCGATGCCGAAGGCCGCCGTCTTGCCGCTGCCGGTCTTGGCCTGGGCGATCAGGTCGCGGCCCTTGAGGATCACCGGCAGGCCGAGGGCCTGGATGGGGGTCATCTCGTGGTAGCCGAGGGCATCGAGGTTGGCCAGCATGGCGGCCGACAGGGGCAGGGTGGAGAAGGCGTTGGTGGTCACGGGTGGGGCCTGGCAATCGGATTGGCGCGCAGTTTAGCAGGATGGCGCGCGGCCACCCTGCCGTCCCGGTGTCGCAGCGACGGTTATTCCTCCATATCGCCGGGCACCCGACGCACGGCGCGACCGCTGTCCGGGGGCAACTGGAAGAAGATCGCGGCCGCCAGCAGGGTCAGGGTGCCGACGCACAGGTAGGTGGCCTGGAACGCCGCCAGCACGCTGGGCGTGTCGGGCTTGCCGAAGCCGCCGAGCAGGGCGGCGGCCACCGCCACGCCCAGGCTCATGGACAGTTGCATGACCACCGAGAGCAGGCTGTTGCCGCTGCTGGCCTGGTGGTCGTCGAGGTCGAGCAGGGTGACGGTGTTCATGGCGGTGAACTGCATGGAGTTCACCGCCCCCAGGGCCGCCAGGTGCAGGAGCAGCAGCGGATAGGGCGTGTCGCCGTCGATCAGGCCGAGGCTGGCGATCATCGCGCCCAGCAGCAGTGTGTTGCCGAGCAGCAGGCGGCGGTAGCCGAGGCGGTCCAGCAGCGGCTTGGCCAGGGGCTTGGCGATCATCGCCGAGAGCGCGAGCGGGATCATGGTCATGCCCGCCTGGGCCGGCGGGAAGCCCAGAGCCACCTGCAGCAGCAGGGGCGTGAGGAAGGGCAGGGCGCCGCTGCCCAGGCGCGAGAAGAGGTTGCCGAGGATGCCGGCGGCGAAGGTGCGGGTACGGAACAGCGAGGGCGCGAACAGGGGCTGCTCGACCTGCACGGCATGCAGCCAGTAGGCGGCGAGGCAGGCGAGGCCGCCGAGCAGCAGGAGCATCACGCGCACGTGCGGCAGGTGCAGCTCGCCCAGGCCTTCCAGGGCGATGGTGATCAGCACCATGGCGGTGCCGAACAGCAGGAAGCCGTAGACGTCCAGGCGCACCGGGCCGCTGCTGCGCAAGTCGGGCATGAAGCGCCAGGCGGCCCAGCCGCCGATCAGGCCGACGGGCAGGTTGATGAGGAAGATCCAGTGCCAGGTGGCGTATTCCACCAGCCAGCCGCCGAGGGTGGGGCCGATCAGCGGGCCGAACAGGCCGGGCAGGGTGATGAAGCTCATGATCCGCACCAGCTCGGTACGCGGGTAGGCGCGCAGCACCACCAGGCGCCCCACCGGCATCATCAGCGCGCCGCCCAGCCCCTGCACCACGCGGGCAGCGACCAGTTGCGGCAGGGTGGCGGAGAGGGCGCAGAACAGCGAGCCCAGGCTGAACAGGACGATGGCGCCGAAGAATATCCGCCGGGTGCCGAAGCGATCGGCTATCCAGCCGGAGGCGGGGATCAGCAGGGCCACGGTGAGCATGTAGGCGATGATCACCGACTGCATGCGCAGCGGGTCTTCGGCCAGGTCGCGGGCCATGGCGGGCAGGGCGGTGTTGAGGATGGTGCCGTCCAGGGCCTGCATGAAGAAGGCGACGGCCACCAGCCAGGGCAGCAGACGGGCGGTGCGGGCGTCTAGGCTGGGCAGGTCGGGCATGGGATTCCTCGGGCGGGCGACCTTGCGGACTTTAGGCGCCGGCGGGCGGGCTGTCACCCCGCCGGCACCTGTCGCCGGCTGCTAGGCTGTGCTCATTCCCCTTGTTTCTTCGTTGCGAAATGGCCCCTATGCGGATCTGCTGTGCGCTGCTGCTCTCCCTGCTGGCCCTGGTGCCCTGCCACGCGACGGAGTGGTTCCCGGTATCGGTGATCGCCGATGCAAAGGCTCGTGACTACGTGCCCCTCACCCGTGCCAGCCGCCCCTGGCGCATCTGCACGCTGCTGCCCCATGGCATCGACCGCTACTGGTGGGGCGTCGCCTGGGGGTTGCACGAGGAGGCCCGGCGCCAGGGCGTGCAACTGGGCATCTACGAAGCCGGTGGCTACCAGTTCCCGGCCATGCAGCGCGCCCAGCTGGCCCGCTGCATCCAGCTCGGCGCCGACGCCTTCGTCATCGGCGCCATCGAGGCGCGCGGGCTCTGCCATGAAATCGACCAGTTGAAGAAAAGTGGCACGCCGGTGATCGACCTGGTCAACGGCATCGACTGCGCGGGCGTGACCGCTCACTCGCGGGTGGATTTCGCCGATATGGCGAGCGAGGCCTTGGGCTACATACGCGGGCGGGCGGGTGCAGGCCCCCTCAACCTGGGCTGGCTGCCAGGCCCCAGGGACGCCGGCTGGGTACTGGACGCCGAGCGCGGGTTGCGCACGGCCATGGAGGGCGCGCCGGTGCGCCTCGCCGACGGTGGCTACGGTCCGGTGGATCGTTCGACCCAGGCGGCCCTGGTGCGCGGGTTGCTGGGGCGCGAGTCGCGGCTGGACTATCTGCTGGCCAATGCCGAGGCGGCGGCCTTCGCCGGGCAACTGGTCAGCGGCTCGCCGTCGCGCTTCCAGACGCAGGTGGTGTCGCTCTACGCCACCGAGCGGGTGCTGGAGGAGATCCGCCAGGGGCGGGTGCTGGCCGCGCCGACGGACTCGCCGGTGACCCAGGCGCGCATCGCCATCGACCTGGCGGTGCGGGCGCTGGAGCACAAGGGGGAGGCTTACTGGGTCAGCCCGCGCATCCAGATGCTCGATCGGGAAAGCCTGGAGGATTTCGACATCAGCAGGCTGATGCCGCCGGGTGGGCACTGGATGATCCGCCAGGAGCTGCCGGAATAGCGCGGATGATTCGCGGGCCCTGCGAGAGGCGGGGGCGGTGCGAGCCGCCCCCGGGGGTCAGCCGGCCTTGCGCTGCGGCTGGGTGCGCACCGGGGCGTCGCCGGCCACGTAGTAGCTGGCGGTGCTGCGGGGCAGCGGCTGGCGGCCACGGATCCGGTCGGCGATCTTCTCGGCGATCATGATGGTGGTGGCGTTGAGGTTGCCGGTGATGATCTCCGGCATGATCGACGCATCCACCACGCGCAGCCCTTGCATGCCGTGCACGCGGCCCTGGCCGTCGACCACCGCCATCTCGTCGCTGCCCATCTTGCAGGAGCAGGAGGGGTGGAAGGCGGTTTCGGCGTGGGTGCGGATGAATTCGTCCAGCTCGGCATCGGTCTGCACATGGGCGCCGGGGCTCAGCTCGCGGCCACGGTATTTGTCCAGTGCCGGCTGCGCCATGATCTCGCGGGTGATGCGGATGCCGTCGCGGAACTCCTGCCAGTCCTGCTCGGACGCCATGTAGTTGAACAGGATGCTCGGGTGCTGGCGCGGGTCGCGGGACTTCAGGCGGATACGGCCGCGGCTCGGCGAGCGCATGGAGCCCATGTGCGCCTGGAAGCCGTGTTCCTGCACGCCCTTGCTGCCGTTGTAGTTAATCGCCACCGGCAGGAAGTGGTACTGGATGTTGGGCCAGGCGAATTCGGGACGGGTGCGGATGAAGCCGCCGGCCTCGAACTGGTTGCTGGCGCCCAGGCCCTTGCCGCGGAACAGCCAGTTGGCGCCGATGGCGGGCTGGTTCCACCACTTGGTGGCCGGGTAGATGGACACCGGTTCCTTGCAGGCGTACTGCAGGTAAAGCTCCAGGTGGTCCTGCAGGTTCTCGCCGACGCCGGGCAGGTCGTGCACCACGGGGATGTCGAATTCGCGCAGCAGGGCGCTCGGGCCCACGCCGGAGCGCTGCAGGATCTGCGGCGAGGCGATGGCGCCGGCGCACAGCAGCACCTCTCGGCGGGCGTTGACGATGATCGGCTCGTTGCCGTCGCAGTGCAGGTAGGCGACGCCGCTGGCGCGCTTGCCGCTGAAGAGGATGCGGTCGGTGGTGGCGTGGGTGACGATGGTCAGGTTGGGCCGGCCACGGGCCTGGTCCAGGTAGCCGCGACCGGTGGCGGCGCGACGGCCTTCCGGGGTCACGGTGCGGTCCATCGGGCCGAAGCCTTCCTGCTGGTAGCCGTTGAGGTCTTCGGTACGCGGGAAGCCGGCCTGTACGCCGGCCTCGACCATGGCGTGGAACAGCGGGTTGTTGCCGTTCTTGGGCGTGGTGACGCTCACCGGGCCGTCGCCGCCGTGGTAATCGTTGGGGCCGATGTCGCGGGTCTCGGCCTTGCGGAAGTAGGGCAGGCAGTCGAGGTAGGTCCAGTCTTCCAGGCCCGGGGCCTTGGCCCAGTTGTCGAAGTCCAGGGCGTTGCCGCGGATGTAGCACATGCCGTTGATCAGCGAGGAGCCGCCGATGCCCTTGCCGCGACCGCATTCCATGCGGCGGTTGTTCATGTAGGGCTCGGGGTCGGTCTCGTAGGCCCAGTTGTAGCGGTGGCCCTGCAGCGGATAGGCGAGGGCGGCGGGCATCTGGGTGCGGAAGTCCAGGCGGTAGTCGGGGCCGCCGGCTTCGAGCAGCAGGACGCTGGTGCCGGCGTCCTCGGTCAGGCGGGTGGCCAGTACGTTACCGGCTGAGCCGGCACCGATGATGATGTAGTCGAATTCTTGAGACATGAGGCTCTCTCTTTAAATGGCTGGGGGCTGGAAGCCAGGGCGCTCGAGGCTCCTGGCTTCCCGCTTCGGGTTGCCGTTTAGAAGACGGAGAAGTAGTCGCCGAGCTCGACCTGCACCGACTTGATGCGGGTGTAGTGGGCGAGGGTGGTGAGGCCGTTCTCGCGGCCCACGCCGGACTGCTTGTAGCCACCGACGGGCATCTCGGCGGGCGACTCGCCCCAGGTGTTGATCCAGCAGATGCCGGCCTCCAGCTTGTGGATCACGCGGTGGGCGCGGGCCAGGTCGCGGGTGACGATGCCGGCGGCCAGGCCGTAGTCGGTGTCGTTGGCGCGGCGGATGGCTTCTTCCTCGGTGTCGTAGACGAGGATGCTCATCACCGGGCCGAAGATTTCCTCGCGGACGATGGTCATCTCGTCCGTGCAGTCGGTGAACACGGTCGGGGCCACGTAGGCGCCCTTGGCGTAGTCGCCGTCGGTGACGCGTTCGCCGCCGATCAGCAGGCGCGCGCCTTCCTTGCGGCCGGACTCGATGTAGCCGAGCACGCTCTCCATGTGCGGGAAGCTGGTGAGCGGGCCGAAGTTGGTGTTCTCGTCCTGCGGGCTGCCCAGGCGGATGCGCTTGACGCGCTCGACCACCTTGGCCTCGAAGCGCGCCTGCAGCACGCGCGGGATGAACACGCGGGTGCCGTTGGTGCAGACCTGGCCGGAGCTGAAGAAGTTGGCCATGACGGCGATGTCGGCGGCGCGATCGAGGTCGGCGTCCTCGAAGATGATCAGCGGCGATTTGCCGCCCAGCTCCATGGTCACTTCCTTGAGGGAGGAGCTGGAGGCGCTGGCCATCACCTTCTTGCCGGTGGCGGTGCCGCCGGTGAAGGAGATCTTCTCGATCTGCGGGTGCTCGGTCAGCCACTGGCCGACTTCACGGCCGCTGCCGGTGAGGACGTTGAACACGCCGTCCGGTACGCCGGCCTCGGTGTAGATCTCGGCCAGCTTGAGGGCGGTCAGCGGGGTGACTTCGCTGGGCTTGAAGATCATCGCGTTGCCGGCTGCCAGGGCCGGGGCGGATTTCCACATGGCGATCTGGATCGGGTAGTTCCAGGCACCGATGCCGGCGACCACGCCCAGCGGCTCGCGGCGGGTGTAGACGAAGCTGGTTTCGCGCAGGGGGATCTGTTCGCCCTCGATGGCGGGCACGAGGCCTGCGTAGTACTCGATCACGTCGGCGCCGGTGACGATGTCCACGGCACGGGTCTCGGCCAGGGGCTTGCCGGTGTCCAGGGTCTCCAGGGCGGCCAGCTCGTCGTTGCGCTCGCGGAGGATCTCCACCGCACGGCGCAGGATGCGCGAACGCTGCATGGCGGTCATCGCGGCCCAGATCTTCTGCCCCTCGATGGCGCTGGCGACGGCGCGCTCGACGTCTTCCTTGCCGGCGCGCTGCACGTTGGCGAGGACCTCACCGTTGGCCGGGTTGATGCTCTCGAAGGTGGCGCCGCTGGTGGAGTCGACGTAGCGACCGCCGATGTAGAGCTTCTGGTCTTCGAATCGGGCCATGGGGTTCGTCCTCTCAGGTCTCGTTTACGCAAGGCGGGCCGCGCTCGGGGCGGGCCCTTTGTCGGAGTCCCGGGCACGGTGGAGCCGCCCGGATGCATGAAAACGAGCCTACTTTATTTTTATTGAACGTTCAAACAACAAAGAATAAGCTGCGCTCCATGAACGGGGCTGCGGCACATCGCCGCACCTCTTCAGGCCGCATTGCAGAGGCTTCGCCGGATTACATGAGCGGGTCGGCAGGGCGGCGCGGGTCTGTCGTTGCGCCGTCAGGCGCGTGCTTTCACTGCCCTGGAGCTCTTCTCCACATGAGTACCGCTTCCCTTGCGCTGCATCCCGAGTCGCGTGCGCGGCTCAACCCCGTGGTGTTCTTCGGTTCCACCGCGTTGATCCTGATCCTCACCGTTGCCCTGATCCTCTTCCCCGAGGGGGCCGGGCTCTGGCTGAACAAGGCGCAGAGCTGGCTCTCGCGCAGTTTCGGCTGGTACTACATGCTGGCGATCGGGGCCTACCTGTTCTTCGTGCTCTACGTGGCCTTCTCCCGCTACGGCAACCTGCGCCTGGGCGCGGACGGCGACCGGCCGGACTTCAGCTACGGTGCCTGGGCGGGGATGCTGTTCTCCTCGGGCATCGGCATCTCGCTGCTGTACTTCGCCGCGTCCGAGCCCATCGACCACCTGTACAACCCGCCGGAAGGCGAGGCAGGCACCGAGCACGCGGCGCGCCAGGCGTTGCAGCTGACCTTCCTCCACTGGGGCGTGCATGGCTGGGCGATCTACGCGCTGGTGGGCCTCGCCGTGGGCTACTTCGCCTACCGCCACAAGCAGCCGCTGGCGCTGCGCTCGGCGCTCTACCCGCTGTTCGGCGAGCGCCTGATGAAGGGCTCGGTGGGCAATGCGGTGGATTGCTTCGGCATCTTCGTCACCCTGCTGGGCCTGGTGACCAACCTCGGCATCGGCTCGCTGCAGGTCTCCTCCGGCCTGGAGTACCTGTTCGGCTACCCCCATAGCCAGGGCGCGCTGCTGACGGTGATCCTGGTGATGAGCGCAGTGGCGACGCTGGCCGCCGTGTCGGGGATCGAGAAGGGCATCCGCCGGTTGTCGAACCTGAACATCATCCTGTTCAGCGGCCTGCTGCTGTTCGTGCTGCTGGCCGGCGACACCCTGCACCTGCTCAATGGGCTGGTGCAGAACCTCGGCGACTACCTCAACGGCCTGGTGCTGAAGACCTTCGACCTCTACGTGTACACCGGGCAGTCCGGCAAGAGCGAGGCGTGGATGGGCCTGTGGACCCTGTTCTACTGGGCCTGGTGGATCTCCTGGGCGCCCTTCGTCGGCATGTTCATCGCCCGCATCTCCCGTGGCCGCACGGTGCGCGAGCTGGTCTGCGGCGTGCTGCTGATCCCGCTCGGTTTCACCCTGGCCTGGCTGTCGGTCTTCGGCAACAGCGCGCTGGACCTGGTGATGGACCAGAACGCGACCGAACTGGGCAAGGCCGCGCTGGAGCAGCCGGCGATGTCCATCTACCTGCTGCTGGAGCACTACCCCTGGGCCAAGGCGGTGATCGGCCTGTCGATCTGCGTGGGCTTCGTGCTGTTCCTGACGCCGGCGGATTCCGGCTCGGTGATGCTCGCCAACCTCTCGCGCAAGGGCGGCGAGCTGGACGAGGACGCGCCCAACTGGCTGCGCATCTTCTGGTCGGTACTGATCACCCTGGTGACCATCGGCCTGCTGTTCGCCGGCAACTTCACGGCGATGCAGACGGTGGTGGTGCTCGCCGGCCTGCCGTTCTCGGTGGTGCTGCTGCTCTACATGTTCGCCCTGCTCAAGGCCATGCGCATCGACATGGAGGCGCAGGAGATGAACCGGCACTCACCGGTGATCGCGCCCGGCCCCGTCTGACCGGCCCGCAATGAACAACGCCCCAGGGGAAACCCCGGGGCGTTTTCGTTTGTGGCGGATGAAGGATGACTTGTAGGGGCGATTTCAATGGCTCTGTCTGCGTTAAGTGTTGCTAGAGGATTTGAGTCCAGCTGATTGCCGAGTTCTGGTGATGTTTCTGGTTTCGCCCACCCGGGCGAGTCCCTTTTCTCAGTCGTCGGGATGCCGAACCACAGAAAAGGAACCAAAAGGGCTTGCCCCATCATCCGGCCCCGGCTTCGCCGGGGTTCCCTCACTCCATCGTCGCTATCGGGCGCCGGCGCGATGGGCCATCCATGGCCTGGCGCGCCTCTCGCGGCATCCATGCCGCTCGTCCCCCTGCGCAACGACTGCGTTCGGCCTCCTGGAGGGGCGTTGGCGGCTGCTCCAACTTTCTTCGCTCAAATCCACACATTGATGTGCGCACCAACCCAACGTGCACGTAGCGGCGGCTTTCGTAGGATGGCGTAGAGCGAAGCGAAACCCATGCGGTGGAGGTGGCACGAATCCTTGGGCGCCCGGAAAGCACGGTGCTTGAGCGCTTGCATTAAAACCACAACAGCTAACACAGACAGAGCCATTTCAATCGCCAAGCGGCGCGCAGCGCCGCTATTACGTGCGTCAGCCGGTCGCCTTGGCCAGCTGCAGGTCGAGGTAGTCGTAGGCGATCTGCAGCGCCTGCCGGGCGTTGAAGGTGGTGCCGGTGAGGGCGCTGCGCAGCCACAGGCCGTCGATCAGCGCGGCCAGGCCACGGGCGGCGGCGCGGGCGGATTCCTGGGGCAGCACGCGGCGGAATTCGCAGCACAGGTTGGAGTAGAGGCGGTGGTCGTTGACCCGTTGCAGGCGGCGCAGGGCGGGCTGGTGCATGCTGGTGGCCCAGAACGCCAGCCAGGTCTTCATCGCCGGGCCGTTGACCTGGCTGTCGTCGAAGTTGCCGTCGATGATGGCGCGCAGGTGCGCCCGTGCGGAGTCGTCGCCCAGGGCCGCGCGACGTTCGCGCACGGCCGTGCTCAGGGCCTGCATCAGGTGGCGCATGGTGGCTTCGAGCAGGCCGTTCTTGTCCTTGAAATAGTGGCTGATGATGCCGTTGGAGACACCGGCGAGGCGGGCGATGTAGGCGATGCTGGCATCGCCCATGCCGACCTGGTCGACGGCTTCGAGGGTCGCGTTGATCAGTTGCGAACGGCGGATCGGCTGCATTCCGACCTTGGGCATCAGTCACTCCAGATGGCGAATTCGAGCGAGGGAAAGCGCGCAGTCTAGGGCGTATCAAATTGATCGATCAATCAAGAAGGTCGCTTCAGGGATGACCTGTCGGTCAAAGGCATGCGACGTGAAGTGCCGGGAAAGGGGGATGCAGGACGAAAAACGGCGATGCGCACCGGGGGCACGCATCGCCGTGGCGGAGCCGCCAGCGCTTATTTAAGCCATTCGGCCACGCGCTCGGGGTTCTTGGCGATCCAGGCCTTGGCGGCCTCTTCGGGCTTGGCGCCCTCGCGGATGGCCAGCATCACGGCGCCCACTTCCTCGCCGCTCCAGGAGAACTTCTTGAGGAAGGCGGTGGCTTCCGGCGCCTTGGTTTCCAGGCTCGGGTTGGCCACGGTGTCGACGTGCTCGTCGTCGCCGAAGACCTTCTTCGGGTCCTCGAGGAAGCGCAGTTTCCACTTGGCGAACATCCAGTGCGGGATCCAGCCGGTGACGACGATGGGCTTCTGCGCCTTCTCGGCGCGGGTCAGCGCGGTGGCCATGGCCGGGCCGGAGCTGGGCATCAGCTTGATGTCGAGGTTGTACTGCTTGATGGCGTCCTCGGTGCGGCGCATCACGCCGGCGCCGGCGTCGATGCCGGTGATCTTGCCGTCGAAGTCCTTGCTGTACTTGTTCAGGTCCTCGATGGACTTGGCCTGGACGTAGTCGGGCACGATCAGGCCGATCTTGGCGCCCTTGTAGTTGGAGCCGAGGACGACGACCTTGTCCTTGAGCTTCTCGAAGTACTCGCCGTGGGTGGCGGGCAGCCAGGCGGAGAGGGTGGCATCCAGGTCACCACGGGCGATGCCCTGCCACATGATGGCGGGCTCCACGGGCTTGAGCTCGACGCCGTAGCCGAGCTTCTCCTTGAGGATTTCGCCGGCGACGTGGGTGGCGGCGACGCTGTCGTCCCAGCCGTTGACGTAACCGATCTTCAGGGTGGGCTTGTCAGCGGCGTGGGCGCTGCCGAGGCCGATGGCCAGGGCGGCGATGCCGATGGATTGCAGACACAGGGACTTCAGCTTTCGCATACGTAATGCTCCATCAGGTGGGATTGGCAGCTAGCTACGTTGGATGCCACGGGCCCGTTCTCGGGCGGGCTGGGTGGCGCTGCATGCCATGACCCGGCTGGGCCATGGCTGCAGGAGACGGGAAGCGGAAAATCAGAGGCCGACGTGTTTCTTCACGGCGGCGGCGCCGTCCTGGCCGTCGAGGGTGGTGACGCCTGCCAGCCACTTGTCGAGGATCGCCGGGTTGGCCTTGATCCAGTCCTTGGCGACCACCACCGGGTCTTCCTTCTTCAGGACGCGGTCCATCAGCTGGCTTTCGATCTCGACGCTGAACTGCAGGTTGTTCAGCAGCTTGCCGACGTTGCCGCAGCGCGCCTCGTAATCCGGCGGTACCACGGTGTAGACCTTGGCGGCGCCGAAGTCCGGGCCGAACACGTCATCGCCACCGGCGAGGTAGGTGATGTCGAACTGGGTGTTCATCGGGTGCGGGGCCCAGCCGAGGAAGACCACCGGCTCCTTCTTCTTCACCGCGCGCTGCACCTGGACCAGCATGCCGGCCTCGCTGGACTCGACCATGCGGAAGCCGCCGAGGCCGAACTGGTCGCCCTTGATCATCTTGTCGATCAGCAGGTTGCCGTCGTTGCCCGGCTCGATGCCGTAGATCTTGCCGCCCAGCTGGTCCTTGAACTTGGCGATGTCCTGGAAGCTCTTCAGGCCCGCTTCGGCGGCATAGGTGGGCACGGCGAGGGTGTACTTGGCGCCTTCGAGGTTGGCGGTCGGCAGCACCTTCACGCCGTTGTCCTTGGTGAAGGGCTCGATCACGGCGTCCATGGAGGGCGCCCAGTAGCCGAGGAACACATCGATCTGCTTGTTCTTCACGCCGGTGAAGGCGATCGGGACCGAAGCCATGATCTTGCGCGGGGTGTACCCCAGGCCCTCGGTGAGGACCATCGCGACGCCGGTGGTGGCCGAGATGTCGGCCCAGCCGATCTCGGCGAAACGCACCTGTTTGCAGCTCTCCGGGTCCTGCGCCCACGCGCCTTGCACCAGCGCGCAGGCCAGCAAGCCGGCACCCGCGATCTTCTTCATGTTCATCATCTGCAACTCCCTGCTACTGGAAAGTGATGGCTCTTGTTTTCTAGGTATGCGTCATTGCCGTTGCAGCTTGGCCCGTGCGCTCAACCAGCCGAACAGGCGGCCGCGGGAAGCGGTCTGCGGGGTACCGAAGCTCTCGGTGATGCGGTCGAGGATGATCGCCAGCAGCACCACGGCCATGCCGCTCTCGAAGCCCAGGCCGATGTCCAGGCGCTGGATGCTGGCGAGCACGTCGTTGCCCAGGCCACCGGCACCGACCATCGAGGCGATGATCACCATCGACAGCGCCATCATGATGGTCTGGTTGACCCCGGCCATGATCGAGGGCATCGCGTTCGGCAGCTGCACCTTGTATAGCAGCTGCCAGCTGGTGCAGCCGAAGGATTGCCCGGCCTCGACGATTTCCTTGTTCACCTGGCGGATGCCGAGGCTGGTCAGGCGCACCGCCGGGGGCATGGCGAAGATCACCGTGGCGATGATCCCGGGCACGCGGCCGAGGCCGAAGAGCATGGCGGCGGGGATCAGGTAGACGAACGCCGGCATGGTCTGCATGAAGTCGAGGATGGGGCGGATGATGTAGGCCACCCGCTCGCTCTTCGCCGCCCAGATGCCCAGGGGCACGCCCAGCAGCAGGCTGATCAGGGTCGAGGAGAAGGTCAGCCCGAGGGTCACCACCGTCTGCTCCCAGAAGCCGGTGAGCACGATGAGCACGAAGGCGACGGCGGTGAACAGGGCGAACTTGACGCCGATGCGCCACAGCCCGAGGCCGACGAAGACGGCGATCACCAGCCAGGCCGGCGGCCACATGAGGAAGCGCTCGATCAGCTCGGAGAAGCCGCTGACCACGGCGCCGATGTTCTCGAAGGCGCCGCTGTAGTTGTCCAGCAGGTGCTGGACGACATCGTTGACCCAGCTGCCCAGATCCAGTTTCTCGCTCATGGTCATTCCCCCTGCAGGCGGCTAAGCAGGCGGCCCTTGCTGATGGCGCCGCAGTAATGGCCGTCCTGGTCGACGACTGGGATGGGACCTTCGTTGTCCACGAGGCGCTCGATCACCTGTTCCAGGGGGAGGTCCTCGGGCACCGGCACGATGTGCTTGAGCAGCTCGGGCTCCAGGCTCCTGGTCTGGCCTTCCTCCACCAGCAGGGCGATCTTCTCCAGGCTGATGGAGCCGCGGAACTTGTTGTCCTCGTCGACGATGAAGGCGTAGTGCTTGTCCAGCGCCTGCAGCTCCTGGCATACCTGCTGGGCGTCGGGCGCCTTGCCGTTGTGCACGTACAGCGGGACGCTGTCGGCCTTGAGCTGGCCGGCGGTGAGGTAGCGGCTGGTGTCGACGGTGTCGAAGAAGTTGCGCACGTAGTCGTTGGCGGGCTTCTCGATCAGCTCCTGCGGGGTGCCGACCTGGACCAGCTTGCCGCCTTCCATGATGCCGATGCGGGTGCCGATGCGCATGGCCTCCTCGATATCGTGGGAGACGAAGATGATGGTACGGCGGTGGGTCTTCTGCAGTTGCAGGAGCACGTCCTGCATCTCGCGGCGCTTGAGCGGGTCGAGGGCCGAGAAGGCCTCGTCCATGATGATCATCGAAGGGTCGACCGCCAGGGCGCGCGCCAGGCCGACGCGCTGCTGCATGCCGCCGGACAGTTCATGGGGGTACTTCTGGGCGAAGGGCGCCAGGCCCACCTGCTCCAGTACTTCCATGGCGCGGCGCTCGCGCTCCTTCTTGCTCTTGCCGGCCACTTCGAGGCCGAAGGCGGCGTTGTCCAGCACCGTGCGCGAGGGCATCAGGGCGAAGGACTGGAAGACCATGCTCATGTCGCGGCGACGCAGGTCGATCAGCTGCGCCTTGGGCAGCTTGGCGACGTTCTGCCCGTCGATGAACACGTCACCGGCGGTGGGTTCGATCAGGCGATTGATCAGGCGGATGAGGGTGGACTTGCCCGAGCCGGAGAGGCCCATGAGCACGAAGATTTCGCCCTCCTCGACGCTGAACGACACGTCGCTGACGCCGATCACCGCGCCACGTTCGGCGAGGATCCTCTCCTTGCTCCAGCCTTGCTTGAGCAAGTCGATGGCTTCTTGTGGCTGTTGGCCGAAAACCTTGTAGAGGTTCTGGACCACGATTTTTCCAGACTGCATGGGATGGTTCCCCTTCAGTAGACATCCAGATCAGCTACACGGGACCCGGCGGGCGCCACGGGGACGCGCCGACAGGCGATGCCGACTGTTATTGCCTGTGTGGGTTTACTGGTTCCAGGGTGTGGCAGGGAGATCGCGCAACGGGCGGCGGGGGGACGGCACGACACGGGTTCGGCGGTCCGCCATGACACCTCGGGTGTATGGACGACCGTTCGATTCCTTGAGTTCCTGACCTTCATTCCGCTGTATTGCAAACCGCTTTCCAAACCCTCTGGCAGTGCTACGAAACCCGATCCTTGGGTCGTTCAACACCTCGACCGGAGGTGCGCGTACATCCGAAATTTCTTGTAGGGCGGAAGCCTGTCACAGGGGGCTCCGCCGTTTTCTGTTCTTCGGTCCGGGGCTGAGGGCCCCGGTCTGTCAGTTCTGGCTTGAAGCGACAGCGACGAAATCGGCTGAGTCAACGATATAGCCTCGGTGGCCGGGCAATTGTCGGTTTACGACTCTGACGTGTTGGGCGACGACACCAGGTCGGTTGCCGAAAAAAACCATAACAGAATTTTCTCACCGGATAGAAATGCTGGAACCCGCGCAGGGCGCGGGTTTCAGGGGTTGACATGGCCATAGGCAAGAGCTGCCGGGGGCTTCAGCGCAATGGCGAAAAAGCGAAATTCATGGCGCTGCGGCGAGCCCGAGAGCGGCATTCGCCATTTTCCCGTCACGGGTGGTGACCCCATCGAGCCACTTCTCCAGTTGCTCGGGATGCGCCTTGAGCCAGGCCTTGGCCTCGCGCCGGCGATTGGTGCTCTGGTTGAGGATCGCCCCCATCAGGTGGTTTTCCATTTCCAGGCTGAACTGCAGGTTGCCGAGCAGCCTCCCCAGGTTCGGGCATTCCTTGGCCAGGCCGGCTCGGGTGTTGGTGTAGACGGTGGCACCACCGAAGTCGGGGCCGAAATAGTCGTCGCCTCCGGCCAGGTAGTGCATCTGGAACTGGTTGTTCATCGGGTGCGGCTCCCAGCCCAGGAACACCACCCACTGCTTGAGGTGCTCGGCGCGCTTGACCTGGGACAGCATGCCGCTCTCGCTGGACTCCACCAGCTTGAAGTCGGCGAGGCCGAACGCCTTCTCGTCGATCATCTTCTGGATCAGCTTGTTGCCGTCGTTGCCGGGTTCGATCCCGTAGAGCTTCCCGCCCAGCTCGTTCTTGAACCGGGCCAGGTCGGCGAAGCTCTTCAGGCCCCCGTCATAGGCCGCCTGGTTCACCGCCAGGGTGTACTTGGCGCCCTTGAGGTTGGCGCCCAGGGTGTCGACCGAGCCGTTCTCGCGGTACGGCTTGATGTCGTTCTCCATGCTCGGCATCCAGTTGCCGAGGAACACGTCGATCTTCTTCTCCGACAGCGCCTTGTAGGTGTCGGGCACCGAGAGGCGCTTGACCTGCGTGCTGTAGCCCAGCTCGGTCAGCACATAGCGGGTGACGGCGGTGGTGGCGGTGATGTCGGTCCAGCCGACATCGGCGAAACGGACGGTCTTGCAGGATTCCGGTTCTACGGCCTGGGCCAGCAGCGGGGTGCAGAGCGCTACGGCCAGGAACCGGTTGATAAATGGGTTCATGGGGACTTCCACAGCAGTGTCGAGGGTGGGCGATCGCCTGTCCGCGCGGCGAACGGACTGCTGCTGGCCGGTGCGGGTGCGCCCGGATCATGTGACGAAGTCGCGCCTGCTTCTACGAAGCAGGTCGCAAGCAGAAAGGTACTGTCGCTTTTTTCGCCTGTGCGTCGCCGCGACGTATTTGGACACGAGCGGGTCGGTGTGGGGCGGCGGGGGCGTCCGGAAATGCCGATCATGTGGCCCAAGCCCCACCACCTCTCGCGGAGACCATCGTGGCCATCAGCGTGTTCGACCTGTTCAAGATCGGGATCGGTCCCTCCAGCTCCCACACCGTCGGCCCCATGCGGGCAGCCGTGCTCTTCGTCGGCGCCTTGCGTGAGCGGCAGTTGCTGGAGCGGGTGACGCGCCTGGAGGTGAACCTCTACGGCTCGCTCTCCGCCACCGGGGTTGGCCACGGCACCGATCGCGCCGTGGTCATGGGGCTGATGGGCGAGTGGCCGGACCGCATCGACCCCAGGCAGATCGCCCCGCGCATCGCCGAGCTGCTCGCCAGCGGGATCCTGCCGCTCGATGGTTGCCTGCCGGTGCCCTTCGACTGGCAGCGCGACATGCGCCTGCTCGACGAGAACCTGCCGTATCACCCCAACGCCATGACCCTGGTGGCCTTCGGTGAGAGCGGCGAGCTGCACCGCGATACCTACTATTCGGTCGGCGGCGGTTTCGTCGTCGACGCCGAGCAGGCCGCCGCCGGCCAGCTCGACCAGGACCACACCCGGCTGCCCTACGACTTCTCCAGTGCCGAAGAGCTGCTGCGCCTGTGCAAGCGCCACGGCCTGCGCGTCTCCGAACTGATGCTGGCCAACGAGAAGGCCTGGCGCAGCGAGGCGGACATCCGCAGCGGCCTCTTGCGCCTGTGGGCGGCCATGCGCGAATGCGTGGAAAACGGCCTGAGCCAGGAAGGCATCCTGCCCGGCGGGCTCAATGTCCGGCGCCGCGCCGCGCGGCTGCACCGCAGCCTGCTGGAGCTGGGCAAGCCCAACGTCATCGGCTCGACCATGAGTGCCATGGAGTGGGTCAACCTGTTCGCCCTGGCGGTGAACGAGGAGAACGCCGCCGGCGGGCGCATGGTCACCGCGCCCACCAATGGCGCGGCAGGCATCATCCCGGCGGTGCTGCACTACTACATGAAGTTCAATCCGGAAGCCTCCGACGACGACGTGGTGAACTACCTGCTCGGGGCCGCTGCGGTGGGCATCCTGTGCAAGAAGAATGCGTCCATCTCCGGCGCCGAGGTCGGCTGCCAGGGCGAGGTGGGCTCGGCCTGCGCCATGGCCGCCGCCGGCCTGGCCGAAGTGCTCGGCGCCACCCCGGAGCAACTGGAGAACGCCGCCGAGATCGGCCTGGAGCACAACCTCGGGCTGACCTGCGACCCGGTGGGCGGGCTGGTGCAGGTGCCCTGCATCGAGCGCAACGCCATCGCCGCAGTGAAGGCCATCAACGCCGCACAGATGGCCCTGCGTGGCGATGGCGAGCATTTCATCTCCCTCGACCGGGTGATCCGCACCATGCGTGACACCGGCGCGGACATGCACGACAAGTACAAGGAAACCTCGCGCGGCGGCCTGGCCGTCAGCGCCATCGAATGCTGACCCGCTTTCGCTCCCCCGTGCGTCCGCCTGCCAGCTTTTGGTGCGACGCCCGGGGATGCGATGCGAACCCGGCGTGACCGATTGGTCACTCGCGCTGCCGCTCGTCTGTTACGCCCGGTATTCCCGGATGTAGCGGGGTGACAACGGCACCGCCAGCAGGTGCTACCTAATGCCCCAGAGCCCGCGAACCACGCGGCCTGGCGGTCGCTAACAGAATGTTTCTGTCGCTCTCGCCTAGCCCCGCTGGCATGGGGTTTGGATGCGCTTGTGCATTTTTATTGAACGCGCGAACAATTTAGGCATGACCTTTGCCTCGTATCAGGGGCAACTCATCTGGGTCAGTCGCCGTACCAGAACCATAAGAAGAGAACCTCGCAACGAAGGTTCACAGCGTGTTTAGCGTGAGGGTTTTCAGATGTCACAGTCCAACCAGGGCTCCCAGCCCCAGAACCGCGCTCCCCAATCCATCGGCTTCCTGCTGCTGGACAACTTCACCCTGATCTCCCTGGCCTCTGCGGTGGAGCCGCTGCGCATGGCCAACCAGCTCTCCGGCAAGGAGCTGTACCGCTGGTTCACCCTGACCCAGAGCGGCCTGCCGGTGAGCGCCAGCGACGGCCTGCAGATCACCCCCGACGCCAGCCTGGAGAACGCCCCGGCACTGGACGCGGTGATCGTCTGCGGCGGTGTCGACATCCAGCACAGCGTCACCCGCGAACACCTGCAGTGGCTGCAATCGCAAGCCCGCCAGGGGCGCCAGCTCGGCGCCGTGTGCACCGGCAGCTGGGCGCTGGCCAAGGCCGGGCTGCTCGACGGCTACGACTGCAGCGTGCACTGGGAATGCCTGGCGGCGATGCAGGAGGCCTTCCCCCGCGCCGCCATCACCACGCGCCTGTTCTCCATCGACCGCAATCGCAACACCTCGTCCGGCGGCACCGCGCCGATGGACATGATGCTGCACCTGATCGCCCGCGAGCATGGCCGCGAACTGGCGGCGGCGATCTCCGAGATGTTCATCTACGAACGCATCCGCAACGAGCAGGACCACCAGCGCGTGCCGCTCAAGCACATGCTCGGCACCAACCAGCCGAAGCTGCAGGAAATCGTGGCGCTGATGGAGGCCAACCTGGAGGAGCCCATCGATCTCGACGAGCTGGCCTGCTACGTCGACGTGTCGCGCCGCCAGCTCGAGCGGCTGTTCCAGAAATACCTGCACTGCTCGCCCTCGCGCTACTACCTGAAGCTGCGCCTGATCCGTGCGCGCCAGCTGCTCAAGCAGACCGCCATGTCGATCATCGAAGTGGCCTCGGTGTGCGGCTTCGTCTCCACGCCGCATTTCTCCAAGTGCTACCGCGAGTACTTCGGCATTCCGCCGCGTGACGAGCGCGCCAACCAGAACGCCAACGTGGTGGCGCTGGTGCCCATGCCCGAGGACCTGATGCGCCCCTCGTCCTCCACCGCCATGGCGGCCCTCACCCGTGCCCAGGGCGAGTCGACCTTCGCCAGCGTGCGCTTGTAAAGCACTCCCCGGGGCCGCTTTGCGGCCCCTTTCACCCCGGAGGCCAGTTCCGGGCGCAATTCGTAGGATGAGTCGGGCGGCGTTCCGCGAGCTCCGTGAAACCCATGCTGCCGGCCCGCGCCAGGGTCATTTCAGTGCCGGAGAGTGATGGGTTTCGCTTCGCTCTACGCCATCCTACGGGGCGTTGTGCATGGGTTCCGGGCATGAAAAAGGGCGCCATCGGCGCCCTTTTTCGTTGCAGGTGGATCAGCGTGGTACCAGCGCCGGCAACAGGGTGCGGGAAATGGCCTCGCGCACGTTGGGCAGCAGGGTGGCGCTGCCGCCCAGCAGCTCCTCCACCAGGCGCCGCAGGGCCACGGCGCGTTCGGGGCTGAGGCCGCTCACGGCGTGCTCGCAGGCCTGTTCGGCGCTCACCCCCGAGGGAATGGCCAGCCCCAGCGCCACCAGGCGCTCGCGGAAGTCTTCCTGGTCGATCAGATCGGCATGCATCATGGCCTGTCTCCTCCGGTCATCGGGCTGCGCGTCAGCGCAGCACTCCTTCTTCCATCAACAGCTTGAAGATAGCCTCGGCACCCTCGGCTGGCGACAGGTCCTTGAGCACCTTGCCGCCCCCGCCGGAAGCCTTGGCCGTGGCCGCCTTCATCCGCTCGGCGCCGGTCTTGGCCTTGATCACCTTGAGCCGCTTGGGCCTTGGCCGGGCCGGTTGCAAGCGTGCCTCGGCCAGCAGCGTGTCTTCAACCACCTCGACGTCGCAGGCCTCGAGTGTGCCGCGCCGGGCCGGGCCGAAGGCACTCTGGCGCGCCACCGGGGCGGCGTTGTCGACGCTGGCGAGGAGCGGCAGGCGCACCCGCAGCCGGCGTCGCTGGCCACGGGGCAGGGCCTGCAGCACCTGGGCCACGCCGTTCTCCACCTTCTCCACTTCCGCGAGCCCGACCACCAGCGGCCAGCCGAGCTTCTCGGCCAGCAGGAAGGGCAGCATCCCCGAGCCTTCGCCGGTTTCCGCCTGGCTGCCGGTGAGCACCAGATGCGCGCCGGCGTCGGCGAGGTACTCCGCCAGTGCCGGCAGGGCGTCAGCCTGGGCGGGCTGTTCGAGCACGGCGATTTCCGCCAGGCCCATGCCCAGGTAGGCGCGCAGGGCTTCCTCGCGCGGGTTGCCGGCGTGCAGCACCTGCAGGCGATCACCGCCCAGGCGCAGGCCCAGCTCGACGGCGCGGGCGTCCTGCTCCGCACGCCGGGCGCGACCGGAAGTCGGGTGAGCGCCGACGGAGACCAGGGTGATGATGTTCAGTTCGTCATGCAGCATCGCGTGCGCCCCCCTGACGGTAAGCGGTGATCCGTTCGATCAGCGCGGCGAGGATGGCGCCGGAGTCGCCGATCACCGAGAGGTCGGCGCGTTTGATCATGTCGCAGCCCGGGTCCATGTTCACCGCCACCACCTTGTCGCAGGCGCCGATGCCCTGCAGGTGCTGGATGGCGCCCGAGATACCCACGGCCAGGTACACCCGCGCGGTGACCCAGGTGCCGGTGGCGCCGACCTGGCGGTTGCGCGGCATGTGGCCGTCGTCCACCGCAACGCGCGAGGCGCCTTCGGTGGCGCCCAGGACCCTGGCGGCCTCGTGGAACAGCGCCCAGTCCTTCACGCCGTTGCCGCCGGAGAGGATGAACTCGGCCTCGGCCATGGGGATCTGCGCCGGGTCCACGGCCACCGCGCCGAGGTCCTCGATGCGCGGCAGGCTGCGGGCGATGTTGGCTTGCAGTTCGATGGGGCGGGCTTCGTGGCGGGTC
The DNA here is from genome assembly GCF_003234055.1 of Pseudomonas sp. 57B-090624. Lineage (NCBI taxonomy): Bacteria > Pseudomonadati > Pseudomonadota > Gammaproteobacteria > Pseudomonadales > Pseudomonadaceae > Pseudomonas > Pseudomonas sp. 57B-090624. The sequence continues at coordinate 115,354 of NZ_QKRU01000003.1, read as the reverse complement.
TCGCTGACCGGCTCGGCGCATTCGGCGGCGGCCAGGATCAGCCGTGGCGTGGCGCGTACCAGGTCCTCGCGACCGGCCCCGGCACGGCCGCTGCACTGCTCGCCGTCCACTTGCCAGACGCGGGTGGCCGGACGTTCGCCGAGCTTGGCGGCCAGGCGCCGGCCCAGCTCGCCGCCGCCGCTGCGGCTGTCGGGCAACAGCCAGTGGCGCGGGGCCAGCTGGCTTTCCACGGCGCTCAGGGCCAGCACCCGCGCTTCCGGCGCGTAGCCGTCGAAGGCCTCGCCCTGGATGCGCAGGATGCGGTCGACACCGGCGTTGTCGAAGGCGGTTTCCTTGTCCTCGCCGAACAGCACCGCGACCACCGCACCGTCCGGCCCGGCGAGCCTGTTGGCCAGGCCGAGCAGGTCCTTGTCGTGGCTGCCGAGGCGGCCACCGACCATGTCCGGCACCACGGCGATGTAGAAGGCCGGTTGCACCACCAGGTGCAGCGGCACCTGCACGGCCTCGCTGGCGCCACTGCGCTTGCTGGTGGTGCCTTGCTGGGCGCCGCTGCGGTCGATGCGCTTGATGCCGGCGGGACCGATGAAGCCGGCGGCGATGGCATGGGGGTTCTTGCGGATGACGCCGTTGGGCCCCATCCAGGTGGTCTGGCCCTGTTGCTGCAACGTGGCGTGCAGCGGGTGCAGGCGGTTGCGGGCGATACGCTCGGCGCGCGGGTCGCGGCGGATGATGTCGCTCATCGTTGAGTCTCCGTCCGAGGGGGGCGCTGGCGGCAACGGCACTTCATCAGTGCACCTCCGCCACGTCTTCACGCTTGGCCGCCGCCGGCTTCCTGGCTTCCACCGGTGCTTCGATGAGCACTTCGGCGACCAGCTCGGCGATGTCCTTGATCTCCGGGCGCGGGGCGACCACGCCTTCGAGCATCGCGGTGCACTGCGGGCAGCCCACGGCCACCACTTCGGCACCGGTCTCCTTGATGTCCACCATGCGCATGTCGGGGATGCGCTGCTTGCCGGGGATGTCGGTGATCGGCGCGCCGCCACCGCCGCCGCAGCAGCGGGAGCGGAAACCGGAGCGTTGCATTTCCTTCACCTCGATGCCGATGGCCTTGAGCACGGCACGCGGGGCTTCGTACTCGCCGTTGTAGCGGCCGAGGTAGCAGGGGTCGTGGTAGGTCACGCTGCCGGCCTTGCTCTGGCCGAGCTTCAGCATGCCGCTGCACACCAGTTCGTCGATGAAGGTGCTGTGGTGCAGGACCTGGTAGTGGCCGCCGAGCTCGCCGTATTCGTTCTTCAGCACGTGGAAGCTGTGGGGGTCGCAGCTGACGATGCGCGTGAAGCGGTACTTGGCCAGGGTGGCGATGTTGCGTCGAGCGAGCTGCTGGAAGCTGGCTTCGTCACCCAGGCGACGGGCCACGTCGCCGCTGTCGCGCTCTTCCAGGCCGAGTACGGCGAAGTCGACGTTGGCGGCCTTGAGCACCTTCACGAAGGCGCGCAGGGTGCGCTGGTTGCGCATGTCGAAGGCGCCGTCGCCGACCCAGAACAGCACGTCGGCCTGCTTCTTCTCGCTCATCAGTGGCAGGTTCAGGTCGGCCGCCCAGTTGAGCCGCCCGCCGGGGGCGAAGCCGCCGGGGTTGTCGGTGGCGATGAGGTTTTCCAGCACCTCGGCGCCCTTGTTCGGGGTGGCGCCCTTTTCCAGGGTGAGGTGGCGGCGCATGTCGACGATGGCGTCGACGTGCTCGATCATCATCGGGCACTCCTCGACGCAGGCGCGGCAGGTGGTGCAGGACCAGAGCGTCTCGGCGTCTACCAGGGCCTTGCCCTGCAGGGCAACGATGGGCTGGTGCGGGCCGCCGCTGTGTTCGCCCAGGGGCTTGCCTGGGTAGGGGCTGCCGGCGAAGTTGGCGTCATTGCCGCCGGCCAGGCCGATGACCATGTCCTGGATCAGCTTCTTCGGGTTCAGCGGCTGGCCGGCGGCGAAGGCCGGGCACATGGCCTCGCACTTGCCGCACTGCACGCAGGCGTCGAAGCCGAGCAGCTGGTTCCAGGTGAAGTCGGTGGGTTTCTCCACGCCCAGGGGGGCGCTCGGGTCGGCCAGGTCCAGGGCCTTGAGGCCGGTGGAACGGCCGCCGCCGAAGCGTTCGGCGCGGCGGTGCCAGGCCAGGTGCAGGGCGCCGGCGAAGGCGTGCTTCATCGGCCCGCCCCAGGTCATGCCGAAGAACAGCTCGGACACGCCCCAGGCCACGCCAACGGCGAGGATGGCCGCGAGGAACCAGCCACCGAAGCCGGCGGGGAGGATGCCGGCCACCGGCAGGGTGGCGATGAAGAAGCTCGCGGCGAACATCAGCAGGCTCTTGGGCAGGCGCATCCACGGGCCTTTCGACAGCCGCGAGGGCGGGTCGAGGCGGCGCTTGGCGACGAACAGGGCGCCGACGAACATCAGCGCGGTGGCACCCAGCAGGGCGAAGCCGAGGATGCGGCTGTGCAGCCCGAAACCGTGAACCAGGATGGCCAGCAGCGCCGCCAGGACGAAGCCGCCGGCCGTGGCGACGTGGGTCCTGGACATGTACGTGTCGCGCTCGACCACGTGGTGCAGGTCCACCAGGTAGCGGCGCGGCATCTTCATCAGCCCGCCGAGCCAGTCGACCTGCGACGGGCGGCCTCGGCGCCACATGAGGAAGCGCTTGGCGGAGCCGAGTACGGCCAGTGCCAGGGCGGTGAAAAGAAGGATCGGAAGCAATGTGCTCAACATGGATAACCACCTTGGCCGCAGCGGCAAGCGACAAGCTTCAAGCTGCAAGCAAGAGCCGAGTCCCGCTCCGGCTCCTGCTTGCGGCTTACCTCTTGCCGCTTGTGGCTGCTTTTAAAAGTCCTTGCACAACCGCAGGGCGTCGTAGATCGCCGCGTGCACGTTGCGCGGGGCGCCGCAGTCGCCGATGCGGAACAGCAGGTAGCCGTCGCCGGGTTCGGACAGGCAGGGTTGCGGCCTGATCTCGAACAGCGCGTCGACGTCGATCTGGCCCTTGTTGCGCGAGCCTTGCTTGAGTGCGTAGTACAGGCTCTCGTCAGGGCGCACGCCGTTCTCGATGACGATCTGGTCGACCACGCGCTCCTCGCGGGCGCCGGTGTATTCGTTCTCCAGCACGGCCACCACCTTGTCGCCCTCGCGGTAGACCTTCTCCAGCATCAGGTCGCCGGTCATGATCACGTCCTTGGGGTACATGCTGCGGTAGTAGGTGGGGAAGGTGGTGCCGCCCATGGCGACGCCGGGCTTGGTGTCGTCGGTGACGATCTCCACCTGGGCGCCTTTCTCGGAGAGGTAGTCCGCCGCCGACATGCCGCCGAACTCGCAGATGGTGTCGTAGACCAGCACGTTCTTGCCGGGCTCCACCTTGCCTTCGAGGATGTCCCAGGCGCTGACCACCAGGCCTTCTGCCGCGCCCCAGTGCTCGTTCTGCTCGATGAAGGGATGGCCGCCGTTGGCCAGCACCACGATGTCGGGCTTGAGGTCGAGGATGGTGTCGGTGTCGGCAGCGGTGCCCAGGCGCAGGTCGACGCCGAGGCGGGCGATCTCCAGCTGGTACCAGCGGGTGATGCCGGCGATCTGGTCGCGCTGCGGGGCCTTGGCGGCGATGCTGATCTGGCCGCCGAGCTGGTCCTTCTTCTCCAGCAGGGTCACGTCGTGGCCGCGCTCGGCCGCCACGCGGGCCGCTTCCATGCCGGCGGGGCCGCCGCCGACGACGACCACCTTGCGTTTTACGCCGGTGGTCTTCTCGATGATATGCGGCAGGCCCATGTACTCGCGGGTGGTGGCGGCGTTCTGGATGCACAGCACGTCCAGGCCCTGGTACTGGCGGTCGATGCAGTAGTTGGCGCCGACGCACTGCTTGATCTGGTCCACCTGGCCCATCTTGATCTTGGCGATCAGGTGCGGGTCGGCGATGTGCGCGCGGGTCATGCCGACCATGTCCACGTAGCCGCCCTCGAGGATGCGCGTGGCCTGGTTCGGGTCCTTGATGTTCTGTGCGTGCAGCACCGGGACGTTGACCACTTCCTTGATGCCGGCCGCCAGGTGCAGGAAGGGCTCCGGCGGGAAGCTCATGTTGGGGATGACGTTGGCCAGGGTGTTGTGGGTGTCGGCGCCGGAGCCGACCACGCCGATGAAGTCGAGCATGCCGGTGTCGCAGTAGTACTTGGCGATCTGCTTCATGTCCTCGTGGGACAGGCCGTCGGGGTGGAACTCGTCGCCGGAGATGCGCAGGCCCACGCAGAAGTCGGGGCCGACTTCCTCGCGCACGGCCTTGAGCACTTCCAGGCCGAACTTCATGCGGCCTTCGAAGGTGCCGCCCCATTCGTCGGTGCGCTTGTTGACGCGTGGGCTCCAGAACTGGTCGATCATGTGCTGGTGCACGGCGGAGAGCTCGACGCCGTCCAGCCCGCCGGCCTTGGCGCGGCGCGCGGCCTGGGCGAAGTCACCGATGACGCGCCAGATCTCTTCCACCTCGATGGTCTTGCAGGTGGCACGGTGCACGGGCTCGCGGATGCCCGACGGCGACATCAGGGTCGGCCAGTTGTAGCCGTCCCAGCGCGAGCGCCGGCCCATGTGGGTTATCTGGATCATGATCTTGGCGCCGTGCTTGTGCATGGCGTCGGCGAGGTTCTGGAAGTGCGGGATGATGCGGTCGGTGGACAGGTTCACCGAGCTCCACCATTGCTGCGGGCTGTCGCTGGACACCACCGACGAGCCGCCGCAGATGGCCAGGCCGATGCCGCCCTTGGCCTTCTCCTCGTAGTACTTCACGTAGCGCTCGGTGGTCATGCCGCCATCGGTGGCGATGACTTCGGCGTGGGCGGTACTGAGCACGCGGTTGCGGATGGTCAGTTTGCCGATCTGGATCGGCTGGAACATTGCTTCGAACGCCATGATGCCGTGCCTCGCCTCAGAGGGGTTTCACGATGAACAGGCCATCGTCGTGGCCTTCTTCCGAGCCGCTGTAGACCTGCTCGGCGACGGTGCGGATGCTGCTGCCGCGCGCCTGGAGAATCTGGTCCATGGCCCCGGCGAACCAGCCGGTGAACATGTAGTCGACCTTGCGCCCGACCTTGCCGTAGACGTAGACGAAGGCGGAGTGCTCGAGCTTGACGCTGGCGGTGCCCTTGTCGAGGTCGATGTCCTGGATCTTGAACAGGCCCCAGCCGCGCTGGGACAGGCGCTTCATGTAGTGCTCGAACACCGCCACGCCTTCCAGGCCGTGGCATTCGGCTTCCTTCTCGCACCAGTGCCAGGCGGACTTGTAGCCGGCCTTGTAGAGGATCTCGGCATAGGCGTCGGCACCCAGCACCTCTTCGATGCCGATGTGGTTGTTGACGAAGAAGTGGCGCGGCACATAGAGCATGGGCAGCGCGTCGGTGGTCCAGACGCCGGTCTCGCTGTCGACTTCGATGGGCAGTTCGGGGGCGTGTTTGGCCATGTGGATAACTCCGAATTCAGTTCAGGTATCGGGCGGATGGCGCTTCAGTCATCCGCCGCAGAGATGAGCCACCGCGCGGTGGGCTGGTGGATGAAAAGAGCGTCATCCACCCTACGTTCGTGTTCGGTTCGGGCCGGCGTCATTCGCCCCAGACGTCCTTGAGGACATTCACCCAGTTCTCGCCCATGATCTTGCGCACCACGCGTTCGCTGTGGCCGCGCCCCAGCAGGGTTTCGGTGAGGTTGGGGAATTCGCCCACGGTGCGGATGCCCAGCGGGTTGATGATCTTGCCGAAGTTGGTCAGGCGGCGGGCGTAGCCCTTGTCGTGGGTCAGGTATTCGAAGAAGTCCTGGCCGTGGCCCTGGGTGAAGTCGGTGCCGATGCCGATGGCGTCCTCGCCGACGATGTTCATCACGTACTCGATGGCTTCGGCGTAGTCGTCGATGGTGGAGTCGATGCCCTTGGCCAGGAACGGCGCGAACATGGTCACGCCGACGAAGCCGCCGTGGTCGGCGATGAACTTCAGCTCTTCATCGGACTTGTTGCGCGGGTGTTGCTTGAGGCCCGACGGCAGGCAGTGGGAGTAGCAGACCGGCTTCTTCGATTCGAGGATGACTTCCTCGGAGGTCTTGGAGCCGACGTGGGAGAGGTCGCACATGACGCCGACGCGGTTCATCTCGGCGACGATCTCGCGACCGAAGCCGGAGAGCCCGCCATCGCGCTCGTAGCAGCCGGTGCCCACGAGGTTCTGGGTGTTGTAGCACATCTGCACGATGCCCACGCCGAGCTGCTTGAACACCTCCACGTAGCCGATCTGGTCCTCGAACGCGTGGGCGTTCTGGAAGCCGAAGAGGATGCCGGTCTTGCCCTGTTCCTTGGCCTTGCGGATATCGGCCGTGGTACGCACGGGCATCACCAGGTCGCTGTTCTCGCGGATCAGTTTCTGGCTGGCGGCGATGTTGTTGACCGTGGCCTGGAAGCCTTCCCACACGGAAACGGTGCAGTTGGCCGCAGTCAGGCCGCCCTTGCGCATGTCCTCGAAGAGTTCGCGGTTCCACTTGGCGATGATCAGGCCATCGATGACGATGCTGTCGGCGTGCAGTTCGGCTGGGCTCATCAGGCTGTCCCCTTTGATTCTTGGTGCGCCGAATCTTCTGCCGGCGCTTTGAACCGAGCATATCGCCGGGGCTTTCGGCGCTATCGCGCAAAAGCGACGGGGGGATTGCCGAAAGCGTCAATGCGGGGTCGTGGATGGACAAGCCGGGTGGGCGGCACCGCCGGCCGACAGGTATCGGTGCGTCAACGGCATGGGGTGGAAATGCAAGCGATCTGTGCTCAAGCTCTTTGATCTGATGGCGATCGTGCGTGATCCCGCATGCGGGCGCCGGGCGTAGTCCCTTCGCCGGCGGGGTGTTCGTGGCGGTCCTGGCTGGGACAGGCGGCGAAGCGGTTGCGGTAGCAGCGGGAGAAGTAGGAGGAGGACTCGAAGCCGCAGGCGACGCCGATCTCCAGCACGCTCATGTCGGTCTGGCGCAGCAGCTGGCGGGCCTTCTCCAGGCGCAGGGCCAGGTAGAAGCCCGATGGCGTGTCGTCCAGGTGCAGGCGGAACAGCCGCTCCAGCTGGCGCGGGGTGACGCCCACCAGGGCGGCCAGCTCACAGGAGCCCAGGGGTTGTTCGCAGTGGCGCTCCATCTCGCCGATCACCTGCACCAGCTTGCGGTTGTGCACGCCGTAGCGGCGGGTGATCTGCATGCGCTGGTGGTCCTGATGGGTGCGGATGCGGCCGAGGACGAATTGCTCGGACACCTCCACCGCCAGCTCGTCGCCGTGGTCGCGGCCGATCAGGGTGAGCATCAGGTCGAGGGTGGCGGTGCCGCCGGCGCTGGTGATGCGGCGGCCGTCGATCTCGAACAGCTCCTGGGTCGGCAGCAGGCCGGGGTAGCGTTCCTGGAAGGCTTCGATGGCTTCCCAGTGCAGGGTCAGGCGCTGGCGGGCGAAGAGGCCCGCCTCGGCGAGGACGAAGCTGCCGGTATCGATGCCACCCAGGGTGGCGCCGTCGAGGTCGGCGCGCTTGAGCCAGTGGGCCAGGCGGGGCGTGTAGCTGGCCAGCGGCTCGAAGCCGGCGACCACGAACAGGCAGTCGCCGGCACCGGGGCGTTCCAGCGCGGCGTCGACGTTCAGCGACATGCCGTTGCTGCCTTCCACCGGGCCGCCTTCCAGGCTCAGCAGGCGCCAGCGGTAGAGCTCGCCGCGAAAACGGTTGGCCACGCGCAGGGGTTCGATGGCGGACATCAGGCCCATCATGGAGAAACCGGGCAGCAGGAGGAACCACAGGGTCTGGGGCATGGCAGGCGTCCTCGCGAAGGCGTCGCCACACTAGAAGGCAGGACGCGGCGCAAGGCAATGCAGGTGGTCGTTCCCGTTCAACATTCGGTCGTTTTAGTTCGATTTGCCCCTGGGTGCGCTGCGTAATCTGGCTGCCACGGGTGCAACAGGGCCCGCGAACGGCGGGGCGTGACTGGCCCCGGCACAACAACAGACGGGCCACGCGGCCCGATAACCGTATGGCTGTAGGGAGCATTCGATGAAAGGTCTCAACGCATTCGCGGGTTGCTGTCTTCTCACCCTGTTCAGTTCCACCCTGATGGCGGCGGACGACGCCAGTTGCCAGAAGATCCGCATCGGCGCGGTCGGCTGGACCGACGTGGTCGCGACCACCGCCGTGGCTTCCGAGCTGCTGGCCGGCCTCGGCTACGAAACCACCCAGACCCAGGCGTCGCAGCAGATCATCTTCGCCGGCATCCAGAAGAAGCAGGTGGACGTGTTCCTCGGCTACTGGAAGCCGATCATGGATGACAACATCCAGCCCTTCCTCGACAGCGCCTCGGTCAAGGTGGCGCCGCAGCCGTCCCTGGACGACGCCGTGGCGGTGCTGGCCGTGCCTACCTACACGGCGGAGGAGGGGCTCAGGACCTTCGCCGACATCGCCCGCTACAAGGACCAGCTGGGCGGCAAGATCTACGGCATCGAGTCGGGCTCCGGCGCCAACACGGCGATCAAGAAGATGATCGACGAGAACCAGTTCGGCCTCGGCGGCTTCAAGCTGGTGGAGTCCAGCGAGGCGGCGATGCTCACCGCCGTATCGCGCGCGGTGAAGAACCACAAGCCGGTGGTGTTCTTCGGCTGGAAGCCGCACCCGATGAACATCCAGATGCCGATCACCTACCTCACCGGCAGCAATGACGTGTTCGGCCCCAACGACGGCGCCGCCACGGTCTCCACCGTCACCGCGCCGGACTTCGCCCAGCGCTGCCCCAACGCCGATCGCCTGCTCACCAACCTGCGCTTTTCCAGCGAGCAGGAGAGCCGCCTGATGCAGCCGATCATGGAGCGCGAAGCGCCGGCCAAGGTCGCCCGCGACTGGCTCAAGGCCAACCCCGAGGTGGTCAGGGCCTGGCTGGCCGGGGTGACCACCTTCGACGGCAAGGACGGCGCCGAGACGGTCATCGCCTCGCTCAAGTAAGTCCCGACGCTTCACCGCAGTCATCGACCCACGCCCGTGCGCGGCCCGCCGCGCACGGCACCCGATCGCCCCGAGAAAGGAAGTTGCAACCGTGAACCATGAAGTCATCGTCACCTGTGCGGTAACCGGCGCCGGCGATACCGTCGGCAAGCACCCGGCCATCCCGGTCACGCCGAAGGAGATCGCCGCGGCCGCCATCGAGGCGGCCAAGGCCGGCGCCACGGTCGCCCACTGCCACGTGCGCGACCCACGCACCGGCAAGCCCAGCCGCGACGTGGCGCTCTATCGCGAGGTGGTCGAGCGCATCCGCGAAAGCGACACCGACGTGATCATCAACCTCACCGCCGGCATGGGCGGCGACCTGGAGATCGGCAAGGGCGAGCAGCCCCTGGAGTTCGGCGCCGGCACCGACCTGGTGGGCCCGCTGGAGCGGCTCAAGCATGTCGAGGAGCTGTTGCCGGAGATCTGCACCCTGGACTGCGGCACGCTGAATTTCGGCGATGGCGATTTCATCTACGTCTCCACCCCGGCGCAACTTCGCGCCGGCGCCAGGCGCATCACCGAACTGGGCGTGAAGGCCGAACTGGAAATCTTCGACACCGGCCACCTGTGGTTCGCCAAGCAGATGCTCAAGGAAGGGTTGCTGCACGACCCGCTGTTCCAGATCTGCCTGGGCATCCCCTGGGGCGCGCCGGCGGACACCACCACCATGAAGGCCATGGCCGACAACCTGCCGTCGGGCGCCACCTGGGCCGGCTTCGGCATCGGCCGCTCGCAGATGCCGATGGTGGCCCAGGCCATGTTGCTGGGCGGCAACGTGCGTGTCGGTCTGGAGGACAACATCTGGTTGGACCGTGGCGTGCACGCCAGCAACGGCCAGTTGGTGGAGCGCGCGGTGGAGATCATCGAACGCCTCGGCGGCCGCGCCCTGAGCCCGGCCGAGGGCCGCGAGAAGATGAACCTCAAGCGTCGCGGCTGACATTTCTCCCCTGGCCCGGACTTCACCCCGGGCCCCTATCGGACACAGGACCAGGAGCCACCATGGCCTTCATCACCCACATCAAGACCTTCGCCGCTCTTGGCAGCGGCGTCATCGGTAGCGGCTGGGTCGCCCGCGCGCTGGCCCACGGCCTCGACGTCGTCGCCTGGGACCCGGCGCCCGGTGCCGAGGCCGCCCTGCGTGCGCGCATCGCCAACGCCTGGCCGGCGCTGCGGCAGCAGGGGCTGGCGCCCGGCGCCTCCCCGGAGCGGCTGCGCTTCGTCGAGACGGTCGAGGAATGCGTGCGCGATGCCGACTTCATCCAGGAAAGCGCGCCCGAGCGGCTCGACCTGAAGCTCGATCTGCATGCCCGCATCAGCGCGGCGGCGCGCCCGGAGGCGATCATCGGCTCCAGCACGTCGGGGCTGCTGCCCAGCGAGTTCTACGCCGACGCCGTGCACCCGGAGCGCTGCGTGGTGGGCCACCCGTTCAACCCGGTCTACCTGTTGCCGCTGGTGGAGGTGGTGGGGGGCGAGAAGACCGCGCCCGAAGCCGTGCAGGCGGCGATCCAGATCTACACCGCACTGGGCATGCGCCCGCTGCACGTGCGCAAGGAGGTGCCGGGCTTCATCGCCGACCGCCTGCTGGAAGCGCTGTGGCGCGAGGCGCTGCACCTGGTCAACGACGGCGTGGCCAGCACGGGCGAGATCGACGATGCGATCCGCTTCGGCGCAGGGTTGCGCTGGTCCTTCATGGGCACCTTCCTCACCTACACCCTGGCCGGCGGCAACGCGGGCATGCGCCACTTCATGGCGCAGTTCGGCCCGGCGCTGCAGTTGCCCTGGACCTACCTGCCGGCTCCGGAGCTGACCGAGGCGCTGATCGACAGCGTGGTGGAAGGCACCACCGAGCAGCAGGGCTCGCGCAGCATCGCCGAACTGGAGCGCTATCGTGATGACTGCCTGCTGGCGGTGCTGGACGCGGTGAAGGCGACCAAGGAGAAGCACGGCTTCGCCTTCGCCGACTGACGCGCCAACCGCTTCCCGACCTTAGCCAATGGTCCTTCCCTCACGGGGAGGGCCTATCGCCAGGAACCGCCCCATGAGCCATGCCCTGACCACCTACAGCACCCTCATCCCCGCCGAGTGGGTGGACTACAACGGCCACCTGCGCGACGCCTTCTACCTGCTGATCTTCAGCTACGCCACCGATGCGCTGATGGAGCGTATCGGCCTCGACGAGGCGGGGAGGGCTGCGGCCGGGCATACGCTCTATACCCTGGAATGCCACCTCAACTACCTCGCCGAGGTGAAGCAGGGCGCGCATGTGGAAGTGCGCACCCAGGTATTGGCCAGCGATGCCAAGCGATTGCACATCCACCATGGGTTGTACTACCCCGGCGGCGATGAGCTGCTGGCGGCCAGTGAGCAGATGCTGATGAACGTGGAGAGCGAGAGCGCGCGATCGGCGCCCTTCGCCGAAGCGGTGGCCGGGCGTGTAGCGGGGCTGCTGGAGGCGCACCGGCAGTTGCCACTGCCGGTGCATGTCGCGCGGGTCATCGGCTTGCCACCCGCACGCTGAGTGAGCCCGGGCCGCCCGGTCAGGCCGTGGGGAGGGCGTAGCGGCGGGCGAAGTCGATGAGGTCGACCAGGTTGCGGGTCTTCAGCTTGTCCATCAGTCGGGATTTGTAGGTGCTCACCGTCTTGTGGCTGATGAACAGCTGCTCGGCGATCTCCTTGTTGTTCTTGCCGTTGGCAAGGTTCTGCAGCACCGCGAGCTCCCGGTCTGACAGGCTGTCGAGCAGTTGGGTGTCCTCGCCGGCCTGGGACGGCACGGGCAGGTGCACGGTGCTGGGGAACAGGCTGTAGCCGGAAAGCACCGACTTGGTCGCGGCGATCAGGCTGACGGCCTGTTCCTGCTTGGACAGGTAACCGGTGGCGCCGGCCTGCAGGCAACGGTTGGCATAGAGCGCCGCAGGCAGCGAAGTCAGCACCAGCAGCTTGAGGTTGACGTCCATCGCCGCCAGGCGGGTGAGCACCTCCATGCCGTCCAGCTTGGGCACGGCGATATCGAGGATGACCAGGTCCGGCCTGAGCGAACGCGCCAGGCTCAGGCCCTCCACGCCGTTCTCGGTCTCGCCGACGATGTCGTAGCCCTCACGCTCCAGCAGGACGCGTGTGGCGAAGCGGATCATGGGCTGGTTGTCGATAAGCAGGATCTTACTCATCCGTTCATTTCTCCTTGGTGAGTTTCCCGTTGCTCCACGGCACGCACACAAAGCCGTTCGAAACAGGGTTGGCACTTCTTCCGATTGGTTTTCTTGCTATTACCGATAGAGGCGGCGCGAACAAGTTATCCGTAGCCAGCGATAGTCCGTATCGGACTTTCCTTGCATATGGGATATTTCTTCAGAAGTTATGTTGATGTCGTTCAGACAATTCCTAATGTTTATTGCGTACGCCAAACAAGGCGACACGAGCTGCCATAGGCTTTTGGGCTTGGCCGCTCATGGAATTGGCTGAATATGTGAGGCGAGAAGTATATTCGCGGTGCGCGCCGCGATCGGTTGTTTGGGAAGTTTCCTACAATCCATGTAGGCAAGTTTTTAGGCTTCCTCAGTCAATGAATATCAGTCACTTCCTGTAATGGGCATTGTTCCAGTCCAACAGGCAGAGGGAGGTCGCCACGTTGCACGGCATTTCGTGGTTTTGCGTATCCGTCCGGTCGCTCATGCTGGGGCTCCTTCTGCTGTCGCCGATGGCGGTCGAATCCGCCCCCGTGGGCGCTGTGCCCCTGCATCTGTCGAGCCAGTTGCAGGTCGACCAGCAGGAGCTGGCCATATCCGAAAGCGACTGGCACTGGTTGCGGCAGAAGCGTGACCTGGTGCTCGGCGTGGCCGGCGATGCCGAGGCGCCGATGGCGATGTTGCAGCGCGACGGCAGTTTCGAGGGCATCACGGCGGACACCACCGCGCTGGTCGGGCAGATGCTGGGCATGCGCATCGTCCTGCGCGAGCTGCCGGACCAGGCCTCCCTCGCGCGGGCACTGGAGTCGGGCGAGATCGACATGACGACCGCATCCAGCCACGGCTTGCGCGGTGCCAGCGTGGCGCGCAGCCAGCCTTTCGCCATCGAACACGCGGCGCTCTTCCGCCGCCAGGAGGACACGCGCGAGTTTCCCGTGGACCTGGCCGGGCTGACCGTGGTCACCACCACCGAATACCTGGGCGACCCGGCCCTGCACCGGGGGTTTCCCGGGGCACGCCTGGTGGCCGCCGAGTCGGTGGACGGGGCGATGGCCGCGGTGGCCTTCGGCAAGGCCGACCTGTTCCTCGGCGATGTACTCGCCGCCTACTACCGGATCAACCGGGGCTTCCACGGTATGGTGCGCTTCGAGCGTTTCGCCGAGCTCAAGGCCGATGGCGTGGCTTTCATCGTGCGCTCGAACGATGCTCCGCTGCTGCGCGGCCTGGATGCCACGCTCCATGCCCTGGGCCGCTCGCGCCTGGATGAGATCACCCGGCGCTGGATCGGCAGCGGTGTGATACCGGCGCTGGAGCCCCTGCCCCTGACGCAGGAGGAGCGCCGCTGGGTGGAGCGTCACCCTGTGGTGCGCCTGGTGATCGACGACGACATGGCACCCATGGCCTTCTTCGATGCCCAGGGCCAGTTCCGCGGTATCACCGCCGACCTGCTGGAAATGACGTCCCTGCGGACCGGCCTGCGCTTCGAGGCGATCAGCCGTCGTGGTGGTTTCACCGACCAGATGAACAGCCTGCAGCAGGGCAGCGCCGACCTGGCGATCCTCAGCCAGGGGCGCGAACGTGAGGCGCTGCTGCGCTTCACCCGCCCGGTGATGACCAATCCCTACGTGCTGGTGGCGCCGCGTGGCGATGACGGCCTCGCCGAACCGCTCGACGGCATGGAGGGCAAGCGGCTCGCCATCGCCAGGGGGCATGTGGCGATGGCGGAGGTCCGGGACACCTACCCCGGTGCCGAAATCGTCGAGGCGGGTTCGACGCTGGATGCGATGAACCTTGTCTACAGCGGCGACGCCGATGCGGCCCTGGTGTCGCTACCCACGGCCCGTTACTACGTGGTCCGGCTGTTCCGCAATCGCCTGGCGGTGGCTGAGCTGGTGCCCATCGAGCCGGCCACGGCGAACTTCGCCATGCGCCGGGCCGATGTCGAGCTGCAGTCCATCCTCGACAAGGCCCTGGCCAGCCTGACTCCAGACGAGCTGAACGCTGCTGCCAATCGCTGGCGCGGCAGCCCGGCCATGAGTGCGCAGACCTGGCGTGACTACAACCAGCTGATCCTGCAGATCGTGATTGGCGCGCTGGTGCTGCTGGCCCTGGCCCTGGCCTGGGGCCTGCGCCTGCGCCGCGAGGTGCGCAAGCGCATGGCGGCGGAGCGGCAACTGAACGACGAACTGCGCTTCATCGAGACGCTGATCGACTGCATGCCGCAACCTGTCTTCGTGCGTGATGCCGAGGGCCGCCTGCTGTCGTGCAACCGCAGTTACCTGGACACCCTGGGGCTGGCGCGCGAAGACATTCTCGGGACGACGGCCCCGGAGTTGCCCCTGGCGTTCGAGGCCGCGCCCTATTTCCACCAGGGCTACCTGCAGGCGATGGTCGACGGGCAGCTGGTGCGCGGTGTGCACGAGTTGGAGCTGGGCGGGCGCAGGCTGTGGATCGACCATTGGACCCAGCCCTTCCAGGATTCGACCGGCGCGGTCAAGGGCGTGATCTGTGGCTGGATCGACATCACCGAGCATCATCATCTGGTCCGTGAACTGGAGGAGGCGAAGAACCTGGCCGACGATGCCAGTCGAGCCAAGACCGCCTTCCTCGCGACCATGAGCCACGAGATCCGTACGCCTCTGAATGCGGTGATCGGCATCCTCGAGTTGGCCCTCAAGCGCGCGGAGCACGGCCCGATCGACCCGGCCGGCATCCAGGTGGCCTATGGGTCGGCCCGCAGCCTGCTGACCCTGATCGGCGACATCCTCGACATCGCCCGTATCGAGGCGGGACGCCTGAGCCTGGCCCCGGCGCGCGCCAACCTGCGCGAGCTGGTGGAGTCGGTGGCCCGGGTGTTCGACGGCCTGGCCCGGCAGAAGCGCCTGGAGCTGGTGCTGGAAATCGACTCGAGCATCCAGGGCGACGTCCTGGTCGATGGCATGCGCTTCAAGCAGATCCTCTCCAACCTGGTCAGCAATGCCATCAAGTTCACCCCTGCCGGGCGGGTCGGCGTGCGCGTCACGGGGGACCTTGCCGAGCCCGGGATGCTGCGCGTGGTGCTGGTCGTGGAGGACAGCGGCATCGGCATCGCGCCCGAGGACCAGGCGCGGCTGTTCCAACCCTTCTCGCGGATCGAGCGCGCCGACCAACTGGCCGAAGGCACCGGCCTGGGCCTGGTCATCTGCCGCTCGCTCTGTTCGATGATGGGCGGCCAGCTGGCCCTGGACAGCGAGCCGGGGCGTGGCACGCGGGTCGAGGTGGAGCTGCGCCTGCACCGCCTCGACCCCGTTCCCGAGCCCGTGCCCGCACCGGGCCCCCTGGCCGGCCCGGCGCGGCGCCTGCGGGTGCTGGTGGTCGACGATCATCCGGTGAACCGGCAGATTCTCCAGCAGCAACTGGTCTTCCTCGGTCATGAGGCCGAGGAGGCGGCGGATGGCCAGGACGCCCTGCAACGCTGGCGCGCCCGGCACTTCGACGCGGTGGCGACCGACTGCCACATGCCCCGCATGAGCGGGGCCGAGCTGACGGCGGCGATACGCCGCGAGGAGCGCGATGGTGTGCGGCCTCGCACGCTGGTCCTCGGACTCACCGCCGATGCGCAGGCCGATGAGATCGAGCGGGGCCTGACCGCCGGGATGGACGAGTGCCTGGTCAAGCCCATCGGGCTCGCCGCCCTGCAGCGGGTCTTTGGTGATGGCGGCGGGGAGTTGCTCGAGGCGGAGGGCCTGTCGGTCACCGGACTGTTCGACCTATCCCCGTTGCAACCCCTGACCGGTGGCGACCCGCTGCTGGTGCGCAACCTGCTCGGCGAGCTGATGGCCACCAATGGCCAGGACCTCGCCTTGCTCGGCATGTTGCTGGAGCGGGGTGATAGCGCGGGCCTGTCCGAGCTGGCACATCGGTTGATCGGCGCGGCCCGTGTTGTGCGGGCCGAGGAGGTCATCGCGGCGTGCCAGCGGCTGATGGAGGCCTGTACGGTGCCCAGTGCCCCTGACGGCCTGCGCCGGGGAGTCGAAGACCTGGTGCGCGCGCTGGAGCGTCTGCAACTGGAGTTGAGTGATTACCTGACCGAAGGAGCTGCGGCCCCCGCGCCCTGAGCGGGCGAAGGCGGAGCCTGGGGTCAGGACGGCAGCCGGGTGGCCGCCGGTGGGCGGGCATCGCCGATCCATCGACGGAAGGCCGACCCATCCATGGGCCGGGCGAAGTGGTAGCCCTGGGCCTGGACGCAACCCAGCTCCATCAACAGTGTCTTCTGCTCCAGGGTCTCCACGCCTTCGACCACCAGGGAAATACCCATCGCCTCGGCCAGGGTCACGCTGCTGCGGATGACTGCGCCGCAGCGGGGCTGGCTGTGCAGCTTGCGGATGAACGAGGCGTCGAGCTTGATCTGGCTGAAGGGCAGCGCGCACAGCCGGTCGAGCGAGGAGTAGCCGGCACCGAAATCGTCCATGGCCAGGCCACAACCCATCAGGCGCAGGCGCACGAGGTTCTCCAGGCTGGTGGCCGGGGCGCGCAGCAGGCCCGTCTCGGTCACCTCGAAGGTCAGCCCCTCGCCGGGCAGGCCGCTGTCCATCAGGCGCCGGGCCACCCGCTCGACCATCTGCCGGTCGCCCAGCTGGATGGGCTGGATGTTGATGGCCAGCTCGACCTGCCGACCCTCTTGCGCCAGTTCCTGCTGCACCGCCAGCCCCTGGTCCAGCAATCGCCAGAACAGGCGGTCCACCAGGCCGCTGGCCTCCATCTGCGGCAGGAACTGTGCCGGTGACAGGACGCCGTGCTGGGGGTGACGCCAGCGAGCGAGCATCTCGGCGCCACGCAACGCACCGTCGCGCATGTCGACCTTGGGCTGGAACCACGCTTCGAACTCGTCGCGTTCGAAGCCTTCGGCTATTTCCGCCAGGGACGGCAATTCGATCACTTCGGGGGATGCGGGCAACTGCTCCTGCTCGGGCGCGAAGCCGCGCAGCAGGCGGGTAGCCCGGTTGATGTCGAACGGCTTGCCAAGATCGCCGAGGAATTCCACGCCGAGGCAGCGGATCATCGAGATGGTGGCCTGGCGCAGCACCGGCTCGACCGCGCTGGCGAGCATCACCGCGCGCAACAGGCCCCGCTGGCTGGCATGGCGGAGGAAGGCCAGGCCGTCCATGCCGGCCATGCGCAGGTCACAGAGCACGATGTCGACACCGCCGCAGGCTTGTAGCATGGCCAGCGCCTGGTCGCCGTCCTCCGCTCCCTGGATCCGGTCCAGACCCATTCTCTCCAGTGCGGCTATCGCCAGCAGGCGCTGGAAGGGTTCGTCTTCCAGCACCAGAATGCTTATGTTCTTCATCGGGTTTCGCTCGGCAGATTTGTGATGCCGGTCACGTTACTTAGGAGGCTCGGCAACGAGCTAGGCGAAGATTCCCGGAAACTTGTAGGAAATTTCATCAGTGCTTGGGCGTGGCCATGGTTGCCGTGCTTCGGCGTCGAGCCCGCGTCGCCCCAGAAGAGACCGACATGAGAAGTGCCCTGATAGTCGACGATCACCCCGTCATCCGCCTCGCCGTGCGCATGCTGCTGGAACGCAATGGCATCCAGGTGCTTGCGGAGACGGACAACGGTGTCGATGCGCTGCAACTGATCCGCCAGCACGAGCCCGACATCGTCATCCTCGATATCGGCATTCCGCGCCTGGACGGGCTCAAGGTGATCGCGCGCATCCGCGCCCTGGGACTGGACAGCCATGTGCTGGTGCTCACGTCGCAACCCGCCGAGAGCTTCTGCCAGCGCTGCATGCAGGCTGGCGCCAAGGGATTCGTCAGCAAGGAAGAGGACCTGCAGAACCTCGTCATCGCGATCAACTCGATCAGCGCGGGGTTTTCCTTCTACCCGGCCGATGCGTTGCAGGCGGGCCAGGCCGCGCTGACCAGCGAGGCCGAGCTGGTCGCACGTCTGTCCAACCAGGAGCTGATGGTGCTGCAGTACCTGGCGTCGGGCCTCTCCAACAAGCAGATCGGCGACCTGATGCTGCTCAGCAACAAGACCGTCAGTACCTACAAGAGCCGCATCCAGCAGAAGCTCAACCTCGGCTCGTTGCTGGAGCTGATCGAATTCGCCCGGCGCAACGACCTGGCCAACAGCACCGCTTCCTAGCCGGGGTCCTTCCCTGGCGCTCGATGCCGGATGGCGGGTGTGTCGCTCGATATCATCCTCCCCCGGGAAAAGGCGCGCCGCCACTGCGGCCTTCGTTCCCGCCTTCCCCGCCACGAATCAGGATCAATCGCCACCCGCCCGGCCCGCCCCGGGCGGCGGCCATTCAGGAAAAACCGATGCATCCCACCGCCAGGATCACCCGATTGATCGCCGCACTCTTCATCGCCACCTTCCTGCCGAGCGTGCAGGCCGGCATGGTGGTGAACGGCACCCGCTTCATCTATCCCGCCAAGCAGCAGGAAATCAGCGTACGGGTGAGCAACGACGGTACGCAGCCTTCCCTGGCGCAGGCCTGGATCGATCGCGGCGATCCGTCGAGCAAGCCGGACCAGGCCGATGCGCCCTTCTTGCTCACGCCGCCGATCTTCCGCCTCGACCCGGGCAAGGGGCAGAGCCTGCGCCTGGCGTTCACGGGCGAGGCGCTGCCCACTGACCGCGAGACGGTGTTCTGGCTCAACCTCCTGGATGTCCCGCCACAACCTGCGGCGGACAGCGGCAACTCCATGCAGTTCGCCATCCGCACCCGCCTGAAACTCTTCTATCGACCGTCCGGCTTGCCGGGCAGCGCGTCCGGAGCGGCCCAGCAGATCAGCTGGCGGCTGGTGCAGAACGGCGCGCAAAGCGTGCTGCGAGCGAGCAACCCCAGCGCCTTCCATGTGTCGTTCAGCGACGTCTCGCTGAATGTCGGCGGGCGGGCGCACGAGGCTGGCGATGGGATGGTGCCGCCGCTCGGCAGTCGCGACTTCCCTCTGTCGGGCACGGTGCAACGGGGAACGGCCGCCAAGGTGGTGACGAAGTGGATCAACGACTACGGCTCGTCCATTGGGCACGAGGCGAGGCTGGAGCCGTGAGCAGGCGGCTCGTGCGCGCAAGGCGCTGATGCCGCTCGATCGTTCGCGCGCCATTCATCGATGCGCCAGGTACGACTATGAAAGCTCTTTCAGACAGGTATCGGGGATCGTCTACGCGTGGCACCCGCAGGGTGCGTCTCGCACCCCGTGTGGGACGGCTCAAGGTCATGGCCGTGGCCCTTGCCGCCTCCCTGGCGCTCAGCGACTGGAACCAGGTGGACGCGGACGAAGCGGTTTCCCCGGCCCGTTATGCCGTCTTCAACCCGGCGTTCTTCGGTAGCGGTGCTGAAGAGGCCGTCGACCTGTCGCGCTTCGCCAACGCAAACGCCCTGCCTCCTGGCACCTATCTCCTGGATATCTACGTCAACCAGACCTGGAAGGGGCGGCACGAGTTGCGGGTGCTCAGCGAAGGCGAGGGCGCTGCGCTCATCCAGCGCTACTGCTTCAAGCCCGAGCACGTCGGCACCTTCGGCATCGAGCTGGCGAACCTGCCGGACCCTCAGGCCGCACGGCAATCGATTACGGACAACGAGGATTGCATCGAGCTCGATCGCCTGGTGCCGCAGGCGCAGGTCGAGGTCGATCTGTCCGAGCTGAGCGCCCACCTGAGCATCCCGCAGGCCTATCTGGGGCGACAGGCACGCGGGCAAGTGGACCCCCGTGACTGGGATGCCGGCGTCACGGCCGGCTTCATCGGCTACAACGCCAGCGGCTACCGCAGCCACAGCGGCGGCATTGGTTCGAACCAGCTGTCCCTGGGCCTCAACAACGGCATCAACATCGGTGAGTGGCGCCTGCGCTCCAATGGCTACTACAACCGCTCCAGCCAGGATGGCGGCCCTACCCGCAGCCACTACAGCAACGCCAGCACCTATGCCCAGCGCGACCTCACCGGCCTGCGCTCGCAGCTCACGGTCGGCGACTACTACACGCCTGGCGAGCTGTTCGAGAGCGTACCTTTCAGAGGCGTGCAGATCAGTTCCGACGACCGCATGCTCCCCGACTCCCAGCGCGGCTTCGCTCCCGTGATCCGTGGCGTGGCGGAAACCAACGCCAAGGTCACCGTGCGCCAGGGGCAATCGGTGCTTTACGAGGCGACGGTGGCCCCCGGGCCCTTCGCCATCGATGACCTCTACGACTCGGGTTACTCCGGAGACATCGAGGTGACGGTGACCGAGGCCGATGGCCGCCAGCGTTCCTTCGTCGTGCCCTACGCCTCGGTGGCGCAGTTGCTGCGCCCTGGTGTATCGCGTTTCAGCGTGACTGCCGGCGAGTACCGGGACCGTGGCCTGGACGCATCGCCGAAGTTCGTCATGGGCACCTACCAGCGCGGTGTGACCAACGCCTTCACCGGCTACCTGGGCAGCATCGTGGCCGAAAAGTACATGGCCGCCCAGGGCGGTGTCGCGATCAGCACCGGGCTGGGGGCCGTCGCGTTCGATGTCACCCGCTCGCATGTCACCGAGCGTCCCGTCGCCGACTCCGCCCCCAGGAGCGGCCAAAGCTACCGGGTCACCTACAGCAAGCTCCTGGACAGCACCCAGACCAACTTCACCCTGGCTGCCTACCGCTTCTCCAGCGAGGGATATCTCGAGTTCGGCGACTACGCGCAGTCCGTCGGCAACCCCGAAAGCCGTCTCTACCGCCAGCGCAGCCGACTGCAAGCCAACATCAGCCAGCCCCTGGGGGCCAACTTCGGCAGCCTTTACCTGAGCGGTTCGGCGCAGAACTACTGGAACGCCGGGCAGCGCAGCGACATGACCTTCCAGGCTGGCTACTCCAACGGCTTCAACTGGGGAACCATGAGCACCTCCGCAGGCCGGACGCGCATGGGCTCGGGGTACGAGAACCAGTACCTGCTGTCATTCAGCGTGCCCCTGGGGCGTGATGTGCGCTCGCCCTTCCTCAGTAGCTCGGTCAGCCAAGCCGGCAAGCGCAACAACATCCAGGCCAGCCTCAGCGGTGTCGCGGGCGAGCGCTCGCAGATGAACTACAGCCTCTACGGCTCGCGCAGCAGTGACCAGGGCGACCGCTCCAGCAACGCCGGTGGCAGCGTCCACTACTTCGCACCGGCGGCGTCGCTCAACGCCAGCTACAGCGAGGGCACCGGTTACCGCCAGCAGAGCGTCGGCATCGGTGGCAGCCTGGTGGCCCACCCGGGTGGGATCAACTTCACCCAGAGCCAGAGCGAAACCTTTGCCGTCATCGAGGCCAAGGGGGCGGAAGGCGCCTATGTCAGCAACGACATGAGCGCCCGTGTCGGCAGCAACGGTTACGCAGTGGTCGGCGGCCTCGCCCCCTACCGCCACAACCAGGTCGTGATCGACCCGGTCGGTACCCTGCGCAACGTCGAGCTGCAGATCACCGAGCAGGCAGTGGCCCCGCGCCATGGCGCCGTGGTGATGCTCAGCTACCCGACCATCACTGGCGTGCCGGTGTTGCTGCGCATCCTTCGCGAAGATGGCCAGATCCCGCCGCTGGGCTCAGACGTCATCGATGACCAGGGTGTGTCCCTGGCCATGGTGGGGCAGGGAGGCCGGGCATTCCTGCGCGGGCTCGCGCGTGAGGGCGTGCTGATCGTGCGTTGGGGCGAGGGGCCGGACAAGGCCTGTCGGGTCGACTACCAACTGCCGGAGCAGGACCCGGACGACCCCAGCTACCAACAGGTCGAGGTGCGCTGCGTCACGCTCGGTGGGCGGACCGAGATCGCGCTAGCCGAATGATCTTGCCGGCCGTGCGGCTCGCCATGCATTGGCGCGGGCGCTCGGACCGGTGCTGATGCGTCCCTGGCCGGCACGCGATCCCTCACACCTGGGCTTCCGAGTCGGCGGCCTCGCCGCTCGATCGCAGGCTCGCCAGTCTTCATTGCGCCCCATGGATCATCCCGCTCGGTCTCGACCGGCGTGCAAGCGGGCATGGCCCTGCAGGTCGATGGCCGCAGGCTCCAGCTCTCGCGCCAGCTTGCTGGTCGATCGAGCGAATCCTTGCCGCCATGCACGATCCCGTGCGATGGCGGCTCGCAGTGCCGCGTACCGGATAGGCATTCGTGGTGTGCTCGACATGCGGCCTCAGTTGTAGACCACCGTGATGATCCCGGCGTCGCCCGTGCGGGAGGCGATGCTGGTCATGCTCACCGAGCTGGTTTCACCCAGGCCTGCGCAATGGCCTCGCCCGCGGGGCTCCGATCGGCCGATGGGGCTGAGGCCGCTGCGGCGTCCTACATGTTCGAGCCAGGTGCTTGTAGGGGTATCGCAAAGGTCCTTGCAGATGCTTCCTACGAAAGTGATCTGCCCCAGGGCCGCTGGCGCGTTTTCCGCTTGGGCCAGGCCGGCGACGCAGATGAGGGCGAGGAGGGGAATAGTCAGTAGTCGTTTCATCTCAGCACTCCTTACAGGCTGAACTGAGTAAAAATCAGATGGCTCCTACGATCCACACTTTGGCGATCCGGATTTTTTGTAGGTTCTAACTGTAGGAGCCTGATGGTTTCGCATTATCCCGGTCCTTTGGCGCCAGGCTGTGAACCCGGTCCGGTTCGGTGGTGAGTCGGACTAATCCGACCTACAAACTTCCTCGTGACACGTGGGATACTCCACTATCCGCCTCGCAGAAATTTCCGTCGGGCTTCCGGTCTTTCTGCGCATCCACCCCTCGTTTCCTGCCGGCTTCTTGCGGGTGTCTTCACCCGAACCACGTGGCGGATTCGCCTGCCACGGTGAATAGACCGGGAATCTTCCCCGGAATGTCCTGTTCCAAGTTTCTGCGCGAGGCAGATATCGCCAAGGGCGCCTAACGTTAGATACAGGCGCGTCCTCGTGTGGGGGCCGGCCATGTCTGGCCCCCTTCTTGCCTTGGTTACGAGGGTTTTCGTGGCCGTTCCGGTCTTTCAACGCAGTGGCAGGGGGTGAGCAGATGGGCAGGGCAATCAAAGAACGGGCGACCGTCATCTGCCGCATGGAAGACAAGATTCTCTTCGTGCGCAAACCCAGGTCGAAGTGGACGTTGCCAGGCGGCCGGATCGAGGCGGACGAAGCGCCCGGGCAGGCGGCGTTCCGCGAACTGGTGGAGGAGACCGGGCTCGCGCTCGAGACCCTCGACTACATCGCGCCCCTGGAGCTTTACACGACCCTTCACTACGTTTTCGAAGCGCCGATGCCGGCATCCCAGCAGCCCACGCCGCTGAACGAGATCGCCGACTGCCGCTGGTTCTCCGTCGAGGACCTGGGCAAGCGCAGCATCAACAAGGCCATCCGCCGCCTGCTCAAGACCTGCCAGCGGCCAGGCGCATAGGCTCACGCCATCCGAGAAGCTCTCTCGCGCCTGCTCCGTGCCGGTTTCCCGGGCTGAGACCCGGGCCATGGTGGCCTGGCGTGCGGGACCTGGGCAAAAAAAGCCCCCGCCAGGGCCGACGACCTGGTGGGGGCGAGGGTGTCCCTTGCGGGACCTCAGTGTGTTGCCTCGGGGCGCCGTCCCTTGCGACAGGCCAGCGCCGTGTAGAGGGTGAGCAGCAGGACGAACCCCAGGCTCAGGCTCATCGCCTTATTCGCCGACCTGGCGCAAGCGAGTGGCGGGGACGTCGCCCAGGTTGTTGAGCAGGCGCTCGCTGTACCAGTCGAGGAAATTGATCACGCCGAACTCGTAGGTCTTGGAGTAGGGCCCCGGCTGATAGGCGGTGGAATTGATCCCGCGCTGGTTCTCCTCGGCGAGGCGACGGTCCTGGTCGTTGGTCGCGTCCCACACCTCGCGCAGGCGCGCCACGTCGTAGTCCACGCCTTCCACCGCGTCCTTGTGCACCAGCCACTTGGTGGTGACCATGGTTTCCTGCGGGCCGATGGGCCACACGGTGAAGACGATCATGTGATCGCCCATGCAGTGGTTCCAGGAGTGCGGCAGGTGGAGGATGCGCATGGAGCCCAGGTCCGGGTTCTGGATGCGCCCCATGAGTTTCTTGCTGCCCTGCTTGCCGTCCATGGTCATGGACACGGTGCCCTGCAGCAGCGGCATGCGCACGATGCGGTTGCGCAGGCCGAAGCTGGCGTGGGCATAGGGGATCTTCTCGGCGTCCCAGGCGGTGGTGCAGGCGGCTACCTGGTCCTTGAAGGCCTGGCTGGCACGCGGGTCGGTGACGTCGTCCCACTCCAGCAGGGTGTTGAGCAGCTCGGGGTGCGAGCCGTTGCAGTGGTAGCACTCGCGGTTGTTCTCGATCACCAGCTTCCAGTTGGCCTTTTCCATCAGGGTGGTCTGGACGGCCACCTTGGTGTTCTCCATGTCGTACGGCTCCATGTAATGGGCCAGGGTGGAGAGGAAGTCGTCGATGGCCGGCGGGTTCTCGGCCAGGGAGATGAAGATGTAGCCACCGGCGGTCTTCACCTTCACCGGCTTGAGGCTGTAGTCCTTCAGGTCGAAGTCGGCACCCATCTCGGTGCCGGCGAACAGCAGGCGGCCGTCCAGCTCGTAGGTCCACTGGTGGTAGGGGCAGACCAGCTTGGCGACCTTGCCCTTGTCGCTGACGCACAGGCGCGAGCCGCGGTGGCGGCAGACGTTGTGGAAGGCATGCACCTGCCCCTCGGCGCCGCGCAGCACGATGATCGGGTTGTCGCCGATCTGCAGGGTCAGGTAGTTGCCCTTGGCGGGGATCTCGCAGGTCATGCCGGCGATCAGCCACTCCTTGTGGAAGATCTCCTGCATGTCGATCTGGAACAGGCGCTCGTCGTTGTAGAACGGCTGCGGCAGGGAAAAGCTGTGGTCGCGCTCGCGGAGCATCTCGGCGGTGGCCTTGCGCGCCGGGTCCAGCGGATCGCCCAGACTCAGGGTGGAAGTGATATCCATCGTTGACTCCTCAGTGGCGGGGCGCGCTGGGCGGCCTCCGCGAAAATGGCTTTCGGTCGTGACGCAAGGCGGCTTCACCTCCCCTTCCGACGCCGCCGATAGCGCGCTGATAGAGGGGGGAATGTCGCTCGTTTGCTTGTGTTCGGCTGGGGCTGAGTGTGGCGTCGGGGACTGACCCGACCTTATCCATGGACGACACGGCCACATCCGTTTCCGACTCCGCAGCCCTTGGCGTTGCTGGCAGGTCGCGATAAGCATGTGAATGTCGCTGGCAGGTAAGTGGGCGCTTTTTCGCTTACGCAGAATCCGCTCCATTGGGGCCGATTTCCGGCCGCGCGGAGATGCGTTATGAGCAGCAACAGCTTCCTGAATCCGGTGACGACACAGACCTGGGCCAACGGCCGTCATCTGATGCGCTGCGTGAAGGTCATCCAGGAGACCTGGGATGTGCGCACCTTCTGCTTCATGGCCGATCAGCCGATGGTGTTCTTCTTCAAGCCCGGGCAGTTCGTGACCCTGGAGCTGGAGATCGACGGCCTGCCGATCATGCGCTCCTACACCATCTCCAGCTCGCCGTCGGTGCCCTACAGCTTCTCCATCACCATCAAGCGCGTGCCGGGTGGCAAGGTCTCCAACTGGCTGCACGACAACCTCAAGGAAGGCGACGTCATCCCGGTGCATGGCCCGGTCGGCCTGTTCAACGCCATCGACTTCCCGGCCGACAAGGTGCTCTACCTCTCCGGCGGCGTCGGCATCACCCCGGTGATGTCCATGGCGCGCTGGTTCTTCGACACCAACGCCAACGTCGACATGGTCTTCGTCCACAGCGCGCGCACGCCGAAGGACATCATCTACCACCGCGAGCTGCGCCACATGGCCTCGCGCGTCGGCAACTTCAAGCTGCACCTGGTCTGCGAGAAGTACGACATCGGCGAGACCTGGTCCGGCTATCGCGGCTACCTCAGCCAGCCGATGCTGCAATTGATCGCGCCGGACTTCATGGAGCGCGAGATCTTCTGCTGCGGCCCCACCCCCTACATGAGCGCGGTCAAGCGCCTGCTCGAAGCCAACGGCTTCGACATGCAGCGTTACCACGAGGAGGCCTTCGGCCCCACCCCGCCGGAAATCCGCGCCGAGGTGAAGGAGCATGCGGCCGAAGCGGCGGAGGCACCGGCGGTGCCGGCGGCCGACCTCAACCTGGTGGAGTTCACCAGCACCGGCAAGAGCATCCGCGTGGCGCCGGGCGAGACCGTGCACACCGCCGCCGCCAAGCTCGGCCTGCATATCCCCAAGGCCTGCGGCATGGGCATCTGTGGCACCTGCAAGGTCATGAAGACCGCGGGTGACGTGGAGATGGAGCACAACGGCGGTATCACCGACGACGACGTCGCCGAGGGCTACATCCTCTCCTGCTGCAGCGTGCCCAAGGGTGATGTCGCCATCGACTATTGATCAGTAACTGATCGATCGCCCGCAGGCCCCGGCACGTGGGGCCCCTGGCGTTTGGCGAACAGCTTGTCCACAGGCTGGTGCACGGCTTCTGTGGGTTTGTCACCAGGCTCCGAGGCCCGGCTGGCAAGGGCTCGGCAGCGAGCGGGGCGTTGATCAAGGATTGACCGCTCGCCTGTATCCACCGTGGGGCGGGCGATGCGGCGGGTTATGCACAGGCAGGCCACAGCTCCTTGCACAGAGGCTGTGCACAAGATCGCCGCCATCCCCATGAAATCGTTCGATAAATAGCCTGAAAGCCACGCCCCACGGGGCGCAAGGCATCCAGGCGACGCTGCACAGCTTGTCCACAGAAGCCTCCACCGCAGCAGGGGACAAATTCAGGCATGGCGTTGCCAGACTGCGTGTGTCGCATCCGGGCTGCCCCAGGCGCCACGCGGCCTACAGCGCTGCTCATTATCTGATCGATTCCCTGCAGCGGACGTATCCCGTGGCCTGTGGCAGTTTATCCACAGGTTGCCTACAGATCGCCGCACAGAAATTGTGTGCCGAATATTCATAACGCTCTGAATACGCTCATAAAACGACCTGTTCTACACAGATGGCGCCCTGCCTGGCGCCTGGCCGTCGCTCTACAGCTTGTCCACAGGGTGATGCACTGAAATCGAGGATAAGCCGCCGCCTGAGGATATCTCCGGCGGAACCTCATCCGGGGTGTGCGACGGGTGCGTGGGAGGCGCCCGGTTTCGCAGGGCGCCTCGAACGGAAGGAAAGGAGCGCGGCCCGGGGTTCCAGGCCGGAGGGACGTGTCAGGTGTTGGCCATGGCGGCGCGGATGTCGGCAGCGAGCTCGCGCACGCGGTCCTTCTCGGTGTCCCAGGAGCACATGAAGCGCGCGCCGCCGGCCCCGATGAAGGTGTAGAAGCGCCAGTTGCGGGCGCGCAGGTAGTCCAGCGCCGGCTCGGACATCTGCAGGAACACGCCGTTGGCCTCCACCGGGAACATCAGGCTCACACCCGGCACGTCCGCCACCAGTTCGGCCAGCAGTTGGGCACAGCTGTTGGCGTGCCGGGAATAATGCATCCAGGCATCGTCCTGCAGCAGGCCGACCCAGGGAGCGGAAAGGAAGCGCATCTTCGAGGCCAGCTGGCCGGCCTGCTTGCAGCGGTAGTCGAAGTCCTCGGCCAGCTCGTGGTTGAAGAACAGGATGGCCTCGCCCACTGCCATGCCGTTCTTGGTGCCGCCGAAGCACAGCACGTCGACGCCGGCCTTCCAGGTCAGCTCCGCCGGGGTGCAGCCGAGGAAGGCGCAGGCGTTGGAGAAGCGCGCACCGTCCATGTGCAGGCGCAGGCCCAGCTCCTTGCACACGGCACTGATCGCGCGCACTTCCTCCGGCCGGTACACGGTGCCCACTTCGGTGGCCTGGGTCAGCGTCACCACGCGCGGCTTGGGGTAGTGGATGTCCTGGCGCTTGAGGGCGATCTCGCGCACCGCCTCGGGCGTCAGCTTGCCCTGCTCGGTGCGGGCCAGCAGCAGCTTGGAGCCGTTGGAGAAGAACTCCGGCGCGCCGCATTCGTCGGTTTCCACGTGGGCCGTCTCGGAGCAGATCACGCTGTGGTAGCTCTGGCACATCGACGCGAGGGCCAGGGAGTTGGCGGCGGTGCCGTTGAAGGCGAAGAACACTTCGCAATCGGTCTCGAACAGCTGGCGGAAGTGATCGGCGGCGCGCGCCGTCCACTGGTCGTCGCCATAGGCGCGCTCGTGGCCACGGTTGGCCTCGGCCATGGCGGCCCAGACTTCGGGGCAGATGCCCGAATAGTTGTCGCTGGCGAATTGCTGGGTCTGGTCGGTCATCTCGGGTCCTTGGTCCTGTCGCCCGGGTCCCCGGGAGGGGCAGGCGGATGGGAACTAACTTTACGACAGGATGGACGCCCGCAAATGACTCCAGGCGACATCCTTTTTAAACCAGGCGCTGTCCCCGGTCCGGTGCCGGGGATGCCGGGAGGAACTCGCCGGGGTCTTTGCCGCTCACAACATAACCGTGCCTGCACGGGGACGGACCTTGCCATCAATGAGGAGTGTCACAGATGCGCTATCCCTACCTGATCGCCCTTGCCGCACCCTGGCTCGTGAGCCTTTGCGCACAGGCAGCCGAATGGCCCGCAGGCGAGCGTGATCATTTCGTCAAGGAGTGCATGGCGGGGGCCCAGGCCCAAGTCAGCGCGGACAAGTTGCAGAAATATTGCGGCTGCGCGGCCGACCGGGTCAGCGCCGAATTCAGCCAGGCCGAGCTGGACGAGCTGAAGGCCCAGAAGACGCCGTTGCCCAAGGCCACCCACGAGCGGCTGCTGAGCGTCACCAACAAGTGCCTCACCCAGCTGAACTGACCCACCGGGCCGCCGGGCCCTGAGCAAAAAAGAGCCAGGCGGCGCCATCCTGCGCCGTGCCTGGCCCTGCGCGTTCGTCGCACAGCTTATCCACAGGGTGGTCCACGGTCTTTGTGGGCGGTTTTCCCTGGGCGTCGCCCGGCTTCGGTCCGGGGGCGAGGGCGTACTCAGCCGAATACCGGACGGAAGAAGCTGCGCTCGTAGCTGAGGATGCAACGGGTTGCCTCGGCATAGCCGAAGGCCGCGATGCACTCGGCGTCCGCCATGGAGCGGGTGCGGTAGTCCTCGTAGGCCGCCAGGCTGGGGAAGCTGAACATCGCCAGGGCGACGTTGTTCGCGCCTTCGGAGGGCAGGAAGTAGCCGTGGTGGGTGCCGCCGAATTTCTCCACCAGGGGAATCCAGAGTTTTCCGTAGTGCTCGAATTCGGCCAGCTTGTACGGATCGATGATGTAGCGCAGGTAGCAGGTGATCATGCAGTTGCTCGTCCAGGCGCGTGCGGAATGCCGCGGGGGAGTCGAAACTATCCACTGCCACCCTCGCTGTCCAGGCGCGTCGCTGTGGGCATCTTCGCCTGCTGCGGGCTGATCGGTTCACGTACAGCCGGTCGAAAGCCCCGTCAATCCTGGCGTTGCGGCATCCACGCACAGCTTGTCCACAGATCGCTGCACAGCTTCTGTGCGTAAGAAATTCGCTAACTGCCTGATATCGCTCAATA
This sequence comes from Pseudomonas sp. 57B-090624, assembly GCF_003234055.1. NCBI lineage: Bacteria > Pseudomonadati > Pseudomonadota > Gammaproteobacteria > Pseudomonadales > Pseudomonadaceae > Pseudomonas > Pseudomonas sp. 57B-090624. Next base: position 85,718 of record NZ_QKRU01000003.1, on the reverse strand, counting down.
AATGCTCGATGGGCCACAGCCTGCATGGGCCCTGGCCGGTAGCGCGGGGTGTACAGCTTATCCACAGCTTGGTCCACGGAAACTGTGGGTGACCGGGTCAGCTGCAAGGATGTTCGATTGCGACCCTTTGCATGTCGCAAACGCATTCTCCCGTGGCGTCCGTAGGCATCTGGCAAGGCAGGGCGAGTCATACCATCGCTGCAAACGGGAAGCCCCCGTACCAAACGACAGGCGCCACCGCAGGCGCGTCAGGAGATCAGCGATGTTCAGCAAGCACGACCAGATCCAGGGCTACGACGACGAACTGTTCAGCGCCATGCAGGAAGAGGAGCGCCGCCAGGAAGACCACATCGAGCTGATCGCCTCCGAGAACTACACCAGCCAGCGGGTGATGCAGGCCCAGGGCAGCGGCCTGACCAACAAGTACGCCGAGGGCTACCCGGGCAAGCGCTACTACGGTGGCTGCGAATACGTCGACAAGGTCGAGCAGCTGGCCATCGACCGCGCCAAGGCCCTGTTCGGCGCCGACTACGCCAACGTCCAGCCGCATTCGGGCTCCTCCGCCAACGCCGCCGTCTACCTGGCGCTGATCAATGCCGGCGACACCATCCTCGGCATGAGCCTGGCCCACGGCGGCCACCTGACCCACGGCGCCAAGGTGTCGTCCTCGGGCAAGCTGTACAACGCCGTGCAGTACGGCATCGACACCCGCACCGGCCTGATCGACTACGACGAAGTCGAGCGCCTGGCCGTGGAGCACAAGCCGAAGATGATCGTCGCCGGCTTCTCCGCCTACTCCAAGACCCTCGACTTCCCGCGCTTCCGCGCCATCGCCGACCAGGTCGGGGCGTTGCTGTTCGTCGACATGGCCCACGTCGCCGGCCTGGTGGCCGCCGGCCTGTACCCGAACCCGCTGCCCTACGCCGACGTGGTCACCACCACCACCCACAAGACCCTGCGCGGCCCGCGCGGCGGCCTGATCCTCGCCCGCAAGAACGAGGAGATCGAGAAGAAACTCAACTCCGCCGTGTTCCCCGGCGCCCAGGGCGGCCCGCTGATGCACGTCATCGCCGGCAAGGCCGTGTGCTTCAAGGAAGCGCTGGAACCCGGCTTCAAGACCTACCAGGCCCAGGTGATCAAGAACGCCCAGGCGATGGCCCGGGTGTTCATCGAGCGTGGCTACGACGTGGTCTCCGGCGGCACCGACAACCACCTGTTCCTGGTCAGCCTGATCAAGCAGGGCCTGACCGGCAAGGACGCCGACGCCGCCCTGGGCCGCGCCGGCATCACCGTGAACAAGAACGCCGTGCCCAACGACCCGCAATCGCCCTTCGTCACCTCCGGCGTGCGCATCGGCACCCCGGCCATCACCACCCGTGGCTTCAAGGAGCCGCAGAGCATCGCGCTGGCCGGCTGGATCTGCGACATCCTCGACCACCTCGGTGACGCCGATGTCGAGGCCCAGGTGGCCAAACAGGTCGCGGCCCTCTGCGCCGATTTCCCCGTGTACCGCTGATCCAGGAGCACGCGCATGCAACGTTATTCCGGCTTCGGCCTGTTCAAGCACTCCCTCAGCCACCACGAGAACTGGCAGCGCATGTGGCGCAACCCCACGCCCAAGCCGGTCTATGACGTGATCGTGGTCGGCGGCGGCGGCCATGGCCTGGCCACGGCCTACTACCTGGCCAAGGAATTCGGCGTGAAGAACGTCGCCGTGGTCGAGAAGGGCTGGCTGGGGGGTGGCAACACTGCGCGCAACACCACCATCGTCCGCTCCAACTACCTGTGGGACGAGTCGGCGCACCTCTACGAGCATGCGATGAAGCTCTGGGAGAACCTCTCCCAGGACCTCAACTACAACGTCATGTACTCCGCCCGTGGCGTCTACAACCTCTGCCACACCCTGCAGGACCTGCGCGACTCCGAGCGCCGCGTGAGCGCCAACCGTCTCAACGGCATCGACGGCGAGCTACTGGACGCCAGGCAGGTGGCCGAGGAGATCCCCTACCTCGACTGCAGCAAGAACACCCGCTACCCGGTCCTGGGCTCCACCGTGCAGCGCCGTGGCGGCGTGGCCCGCCATGACGCCGTGGCCTGGGGCTATGCCCGTGCCGCCGACGCCCTGGGCGTCGACCTGCTGCAGAACACCGAGGTCATCGGCTTCCGCAAACAGGATGGCGTGGTGATCGGCGTCGAGACCAACCGCGGCTTCATCGGCGCCAAGCGCGTCGGCGTGGTCACCGCCGGCAACTCCGGGCACATGGCCAGGCTCGCCGGCTTCCGCCTGCCGCTGGAATCCCACCCGCTGCAGGCGCTGGTGTCCGAGCCGATCAAGCCGGTCATCCACAGCGTGATCATGTCCAACGCCGTGCATGGCTACATCAGCCAGTCCGACAAGGGCGACCTGGTCATCGGCGCCGGCATCGACGGCTACAACGGCTACGGCCAGCGCGGCTCCTACCCCACCATCGAGCACACCCTGCAGGCCATCGTCGAGATGTTCCCGGTGCTCTCGCGCGTGCGCATGAACCGCCAGTGGGGCGGCATCGTCGACACCACCCCCGACGCCTGCCCGATCATCGCCAAGACGCCGGTGAAGAACCTGTTCTTCAACTGCGGCTGGGGCACCGGCGGCTTCAAGGCCACCCCCGGTTCCGGCCACGTGTTCGCGGCGAGCCTGGCCAAGGGCGAGATGCACCCGCTGGCCAAGCCCTTCTCCATCGAACGTTTCCACAACGGCGCACTGATCGACGAGCACGGCGCCGCTGCCGTGGCTCACTAAGGAGACCCGCCATGCTGCACATCTTCTGCCCCCACTGTGGCGAGCTGCGCTCCGAAGAGGAATTCCATGCCAAGGGCCAGGCGCACATCCCGCGCCCGCTGGACCCCAACGCCTGCACCGACGAGCAGTGGGGCGACTACATCTTCTTCCGCGACAACCCGCGCGGCATCCACCACGAGCTGTGGGTGCACGCGGCCGGCTGCCGCAAGTACTTCAACGTCACCCGCCACACCGTGACCTACGAAATCCTCGAGACCTACAAGGTCGGTGAGCGCCCCGCCATCACCGAAGCCGGGACCCAGGAGAAGAAAGCCGTGGACCAAGGAGTAACGGCATGAGCCAGCCCAACCGTCTTTCCAAGGGTGGCCGCATCGACCGCAGCCAGCCCCTGACCTTCACCTTCAACGGGCAGAGCTACCAGGGCTACGCCGGCGACAGCCTGGCCGCCGCGTTGCTGGCCAACGGCGTCGACATCGTCGGCCGCAGCTTCAAGTACTCCCGCCCGCGCGGCATCGTCGCCGCCGGTGCCGAAGAGCCCAACGCCATCCTGCAGATCGGCTCCACGCCCGCCACCCAGGTGCCCAACGTGCGCGCCACCCAGCAGGCGCTCTACGCCGGGCTGGTGGCCGGCAGCACCAATGGCTGGCCGAGCGTCAACACCGACCTGATGGGCATCCTCGGCAAGGTCGGCGGGCAGATGATGCCGCCCGGGTTCTACTACAAGACCTTCATGTACCCGCAGAACCTCTGGCTGACCTACGAGAAGTACATCCGCAAGGCCGCCGGCCTCGGTCGCGCGCCGACCGAGAACGACCCCGACATCTACGACCACATGAACCGCCACTGCGACGTGCTGGTAGTGGGTGCCGGCCCTGCCGGCCTGGCCGCGGCCCTGGCCGCCGGCCGCAGTGGTGCGCGGGTGATCCTCGCCGACGAACAGGAAGAATTCGGCGGCAGCCTGCTCGACACCCGCGAGACCCTCGACGGCAAGCCCGCCGCCGAGTGGGTGGCCCAGGCCATCGCCGAGCTCGAGAAGCTGCCGGAAGTGACCCTGCTGCCGCGCGCCACGGTCAACGGCTACCACGACCACAACTTCCTCACCATCCACCAGCGCCTCACCGATCACCTCGGCGAGACCGCGCCCATGGGCCAGGCGCGCCATCGCGTGCACCGCGTCCGTGCCAGGCGCGTGGTGCTGGCCGCCGGCGCCCACGAGCGCCCGCTGGTGTATTCGAACAACGACGTGCCGGGCAACATGCTCGCCGGCGCCGTCTCCACCTACGTGCGCCGCTACGGCGTGGCGCCGGGCAAGGAGCTGGTGCTGTCCACCAACAACGACTACGCCTACCGCCTGGTGCTGGACTGGCTCGATGCCGGGCAGAAAGTGGTCGCCGTGGCCGACGCCCGCAGCAACCCCCGCGGCGCCTGGGTCGAAGAGGCCCGCGCCCGTGGCGTGCGCATCCTCACCGGCAGCGCCGTGATCGAGGCCCGTGGCAGCAAGCGCGTGACCGGTGCCCGCATCTGCGCCATCGACGTCAAGGCGCACAAGGTCACCAGCCCCGGCGAGGTGGTCGACTGCGACCTGATCGCCAGCTCCGGTGGCTACAGCCCCGTGGTGCACCTGGCCTCCCACCTGGGCGGCAAGCCGACCTGGCGCGAGGGCATCCTGGCCTTCGTGCCGGGCGAGGGCGGCTTCCAGAAGCGCATCTGTGCCGGTGCCGTGAACGGCGTGTTCGCCCTGGGCGACACCCTGGCCGACGGCTTCGAGGCGGGCGCCAAGGCGGCCGCCGAGGCCGGCTTCAAGGACGTGACCGGCACCCTGCCGAAGGCCGAGAAGCGCCACGAGGAGGCCACCCTCGCGCTGTTCCAGGTGCCCCACGACAAGCCCACCGCCCGTGCGCCGAAGCAGTTCGTCGACCTGCAGAACGACGTCACCTCCGCCGGCATCGAGCTGGCCACCCGCGAGGGCTTCGAGTCGGTCGAGCACGTCAAGCGCTACACCGCGCTGGGCTTCGGCACCGACCAGGGCAAGCTGGGCAACATCAACGGCCTGGCCATCGCCGCCCGTTCGCTGGGCATCAGCATCCCGGAAATGGGCACCACCATGTTCCGCCCGAACTACACCCCCGTGGCCTTCGGCGCCGTTGCCGGCCGCCACTGCGGGCACCTGTTCGAGCCCAAGCGCTACACCGCCATGCAGCGCTGGCACCTGGCCAATGGCGCCGAGTTCGAGGACGTCGGCCAGTGGAAGCGCCCCTGGTACTTCCCCAGGAACGGCGAGGACCTGCACGCCGCCGTGGCCCGTGAGTGCAAGGCCGTGCGCGAGAGCGTGGGCATCCTCGATGCGTCCACCCTGGGCAAGATCGACATCCAGGGCCCGGACGCCCGCGAGTTCCTCAATCGCGTCTACACCAACGCCTGGACCAAGCTGGACGTGGGCAAGGCCCGCTACGGCCTGATGTGCAAGGAAGACGGCATGGTGATGGACGACGGCGTGACCGCCTGCCTCGCCGACAACCACTTCCTGATGACCACCACCACCGGCGGTGCCGCGCGCATCTTCGAGTGGCTGGAGATCTACCACCAGACCGAATGGCCGGAGCTCAAGGTGTACTTCACCTCGGTCACCGACCACTGGGCCACCATGACCCTGTCCGGCCCCAACAGCCGCAAGCTGCTGGCCGAGGTCACCGACATCGACCTGGACAAGGACGCCTTCCCCTTCATGAGCTGGAAGGAAGGCCTGGTCGGCGGCGTGCCGGCGCGGGTCTTCCGCATCTCCTTCACCGGCGAGCTGTCCTACGAGGTCAACGTGCAGGCCGACTACGCCGCCGGAGTCTGGGAAAAACTCATCGAGGCCGGCAACAAGTACAACCTCACCCCCTACGGCACCGAGACCATGCACGTGCTGCGGGCCGAGAAGGGCTTCATCATCGTCGGCCAGGACACCGATGGTTCCGTCACGCCGGATGACCTCGACATGGGCTGGGCGGTCGGTCGCAACAAGCCCTTCTCCTGGATCGGCTGGCGCGGCATGAACCGCGAGGACTGCCTGCGCGAAGACCGCAAGCAACTGGTGGGCCTCAAGCCCCTGGACCCGAACAAGGTGCTGCCGGAAGGCTCGCAACTGGTGTTCGACCCGAAGCAGTCGATCCCCATGACCATGGTCGGCCACGTCACCTCCAGCTACATGAGCGCGGCGATGGGCCATTCCTTTGCCCTCGCGGTGGTGCGGGGCGGCCTCAAGCGCATGGGCGAGAAGGTCTTCGCCCCGCTGGCGGACGGCAGCGTGATCGAGGCGGAGATCGTCAGCTCGGTGTTCTACGACCCGAAAGGGGAGCGCCAGAATGTGTGAGCAACGGGCCGAGACCATGGAATTCGACGGTGCCCTCGTGCACCAGGCAGGTGAGAAATGAGCGCAGTGAACGTGTACAAGCAGCGTCCGGACGAACTGGCCGGCGAGTCGCCGCTGTTCCATGCCGGGCTCGACGAGCTGGCCGGCAAGGGCGCCCTGGGCAAGTCCGGCGCTGCCGGCGTCACCCTGCGCGAGAAGAAGCTGCTCGGGCACCTGGTGCTGCGTGGCGACGCCCGTGACCCGGCCTTCGCCGGTGGCGTGCACAAGGCCCTGGGCCTGGAGCTGCCGGTGGCGCTGACCCTGGTGGCCAGCGGCGAGACCTCCCTGCAATGGCTGTCGCCGGACGAGTGGCTGCTGATCCTCCCCCGTGGCGAGGAGTTCGCTGCCGAGCAGCGCCTGCGCGAGGCCCTGTCGGGGCTGCACCACGCGGTGGTCAACGTCAGCGGCGGGCAGACCGTGCTGGAGCTGAGCGGGCCCAAGGTGCGCGAGGTGCTGATGAAGTCCACGCCCTACGACGTGCACCCGAGCAACTTCCCGGTGGGCAAGGCGGTGGGCACCACCTTCGCCAAGTCGCAGCTGGTGATCCGCCACACCGGCGAGGAGACCTGGGAGCTGCTGATCCGCCGCAGCTTCTCCGACTACTTCTGGCTCTGGCTGCAGGACGCCAGTGCCGAGTACGGGCTGGCGATCAAGGCCTGAAGGTTGGGTGGACGATGCCTTTCTCGTCCACCGCAGGACAGCGAAGGTGGATGGGTGAAGCGTCATCCACCCTACGCCCCCGGATAGCGTGGATTACCGAGGTCCCGACATGAGCCGCACCCCCGATACCTGGATCCTCACCGCCCACTGTCCCAGCGTGCTGGGCACCGTGGACGCGGTGACGCGCCTGCTCTACGAGCAGCGCTGCTACGTCACCGAGCACCATTCCTTCGATGACCGGCTCTCCGCGCGCTTCTTCATCCGCATCGAGTTCCGCCAGCCCGACGGCTTCGAGGAGCAGGCCTTCCGCGCCGCCCTGGCCGAGCGCGTGGCGCCCTTCGACATGCAGGTCGAGCTGACCCCGCCGAGCTACCGCGCCAAGGTGGTGCTGATGGTGAGCAAGGCCGACCACTGCCTGAACGACCTGCTCTACCGCCAGCGCATCGGCCAACTGGCCATGGACGTGGTGGCGGTGGTGTCCAACCACCCCGATCTGGAGCCCCTGGCGCGCTGGCACGGCATCCCCTACCACCACTTCCCCCTCGACCCCAACGACAAGCCCGCCCAGGAGCGGCGCGTCCTGCAGGTGATCGAGGAGACCGGCGCCGAACTGGTGGTGCTCGCCCGCTACATGCAGGTGCTGTCCCCCGAGCTGTGCCGGCGCCTGGACGGCTGGGCGATCAACATCCACCACTCGCTGCTGCCCGGCTTCAAGGGCGCCAAGCCGTACCACCAGGCGTACCAGAAGGGCGTCAAGCTGGTGGGGGCCACGGCCCACTACATCAACAACGACCTCGACGAAGGCCCGATCATCGCCCAGGGCGTGGAGCCGGTGGACCACGCCCACTACCCCGAGGACCTGATCGCCAAGGGCCGTGATATCGAGTGCCTGACCCTGGCCAGGGCCGTGGGCCTGCACATCGAGCGCCGGGTGTTCCTCAACGCCAACCGCACCGTGGTGCTCTGAACCAACAGACGCAGCCCGGGAGCGTGCCCGACCCCGGACCGAAGTCCGGGCTACAGCTTTCGGCAGCCGCCCTGCCAAGGTCCATCGGCGGCTCCGGCAACAGACACAAGCTCCAGTACAAGGCCGCGTGGCCCAGGTCGCGCCTTTGTATCCACAACAACAAAGGAGATTCATGCATGTCTGGTAATCGTGGTGTCGTCTATCTCGGCGCAGGCAAGGTCGAGGTACAGAAGATCGACTATCCCAAGATGCAGGACCCGCGCGGTCGCAAGATCGAGCACGGGGTCATCCTGCGCGTGGTATCCACCAATATCTGCGGCTCGGACCAGCACATGGTGCGTGGCCGTACCACCGCCCAGGTCGGCCTGGTGCTCGGCCACGAGATCACCGGCGAGGTGATCGAGAAGGGCAGCGATGTCGAGAACCTGAAGATCGGCGACCTGGTCTCCGTGCCCTTCAACGTCGCCTGCGGCCGCTGCCGTTCCTGCAAGGAGCAGCACACCGGCGTCTGCCTCACCGTCAACCCGGCCCGCGCCGGTGGCGCCTACGGCTATGTCGACATGGGCGACTGGACCGGCGGCCAGGCCGAGTACGTGCTGGTGCCCTATGCCGACTTCAACCTGCTGAAGCTGCCGGATCGCGACAAGGCCATGGAGAAGATCCGCGACCTGACCTGCCTCTCCGACATCCTGCCCACCGGCTACCACGGCGCGGTCACCGCCGGCGTCGGCCCGGGCTCCACCGTCTACGTCGCCGGTGCCGGCCCGGTCGGCCTCGCTGCTGCCGCGTCCGCGCGCCTGCTGGGGGCTGCGGTGGTCATCGTCGGCGACGTCAACCCGGTACGCCTGGCCCACGCCAAGGCCCAGGGCTTCGAGATCGCCGACCTGTCCAAGGACACCCCGCTGCACGAGCAGATCGCCGCCCTGCTGGGCGAGCCGGAGGTGGATTGCGCGGTGGACGCCGTGGGCTTCGAAGCGCGAGGCCACGGCCATGCCGGCGCCCAGCACGAGGCGCCGGCCACGGTGCTCAACTCGCTGATGGGGGTGGTGCGGGTCGCCGGCAAGATCGGCATCCCCGGCCTCTACGTCACCGAGGACCCGGGCGCCGTGGACGCCGCCGCCAAGCTGGGCAGCCTGAGCATCCGCTTCGGCCTCGGCTGGGCCAAGTCGCACAGCTTCCACACCGGCCAGACCCCGGTGATGAAGTACAACCGCCAACTCATGCAGGCGATCATGTGGGACCGCATCAACATCGCCGAAGTGGTCGGCGTGCAGGTGATCGGCCTGGACGATGCGCCCCGTGGCTACGGCGAGTTCGACGCCGGCGTGCCGAAGAAATTCGTCATCGACCCGCACAAGCTGTTCAGCGCCGCCTGACCCACCCGCAAACCCCCGGTACCGCGTCTGCTACGTTGCGGTACCTGTTTTCGAGGAGCCCTTGGGCTCCTCTTTTTTATGGGGGAAGGCATGTCGGGTTTCACCCGACCTACTACGGCCCGGAGCTTGCTGTAGGACGTAGGATGGGTTTCGCAGGGCTCTACCCATCCTACGGACTGCTCCGTAGCCCGGGCTCCCTAGCTAACGCACCAGGTGCAGGAACTGCAGGTGCCGTTCGTACTGGTCGAGCATGTCGTTGATGATCTGCTCGCGGCTGTAGCCCACCAGGTCGTAGTCCTGGCTGCCTTCGGCCAGGTGCACCTCGGCACGGTAGTAGCGGCGGTTGCGCAGGTTGCGCGCGTCCAGCCCGGCGACGGCGAAGGAGGGCGTGAAGTAGCCACGCATCACCACCCGGTAGAGGAAGGGCGTTTCCTCCCCATGGCCGACTTCCAGGCTGAGGCTGGCGTTGGCCGGGTCCAGCTCGGTCTCCACCCGCAGCGACTTCTCGCGGAACTGCTCGGCGACCGCCTCCATGGCCGGGCGCACCTGCTGTTCCATGAAACGGTACACCTCGTCCCGCGAGGGGAAGTGCACGACCTGGCTGAGGCGCTGGCGCCAGCCGCCCTTGCGCGGACGCTGGTCCAGCGGCGCCAGGGAATGCAGGCGCGCGCGCTGGCGCTGGGATTCCAGGTAGAAGGCCTTGTGCAGGCCCCACATCATCAGCAGCAGGATCAGCGAGAAGGGCAGGGAGGTCAGCACCACCGCCGACTTCAGGGCGTCGATGCTGCCGGCGAACAGCAGCCCGCTGGTGATCAGGGCGGTCATCGCACCCCAGAACACCCGCAGCCACTTGGGCCCGTCCTCGCCTTCCTCGCCGCCGCGTGCGGAGAGGGTCGACAGCACCACGGTGCCGGAGTCGGCGGAGGTGACGAAGAACACGAAGCTGACGAACACCGTCACGGCGATCACCGTGCGGCTCCAGGGGTAGGTCTCCAGCAGCTTGTAGATCACCATCGACGGGTCTTCGATGGCGCCGACCGCCAGTTCGGTCATGCCGTGGTCGAGCACCAGCTCCAGGGCGCTGTTGCCGAAGATCGACATCCACGCGAGGGTGAAGCCGAGGGGGATGAACAGCACGCCGAAGACGAACTCGCGGATGGTGCGCCCGCGCGAGATGCGCGCGATGAACAGCCCCACGAAGGGCGCCCAGGCGATCCACCAGGCCCAGTAGAACACCGTCCAGTCGCCCAGCCAGCCGGAGGGGCTGTTCCACGCGTAGAGGTCGAAGCTCTTGGCCGGCACGGCGCTGAGGTAGTCGCCGACGTTCTGCACCAGCATGTTCAGCAGGTGCTGGGTGGGCCCGGCGAAGAGCACGAACAGCAACAGCGAGCAGGCCAGCAGCATGTTGACGTCGGACATCACCCGCACGCCCTTCTCGACGCCGCTCACCGCCACCAGCACCGCCGCGCCCATCATCAGGGCGATCAGCAGCACCTGCACCCACTGGTTGTGGGGGATGCCGAACAGGTAGTCGAGGCCGGCGTTCAGGTGCAGCACGCCGAAGCCCATGTCCGCCCCCAGGCCGAACACCGTGGCGATGATGCCGAAGGCGTCCACCGTGTAGCCGATGGGGCCGTTGATGCGCTTGCCGATCAGCGGGTAGAGCGCCGAGCGCAGCGCCAGCGGCAGGTTGTGGCGGTAGGCGAAATAGGCCAGGGCCATCGCCACCAGGGCGAACACGCCCCAGCCGTGCAGGCCCCAGTGCAGGAACAGCAACTGCATCGCCTGGCGCGCGGCCTCGGGCCCCTCGGCCTCGCCCTGCGGCGGTTGCAGCAGGTGGGTCAGCGGCTCGGAGACGCAGAAGAAGAACAGGGTGATGCTGATGCCGGCGGCGAACAGCATGCCGGCCCAGGACAGGTAGCTGAATTCCGGCTCGTCGTGGTCGGCGCCGAGCTTGATCTTGCCGTAGCCGGACAGCGCGGTGACGACCACGAACACCAGGTACAGGGTCATGGCCAGCAGGTAGTACCAACCCACGCTGTTGGCGGCCCAGGCCTGGGCCTGCAGCAACCAGGCGCCGGCCTGCTCGGTGAAGATCGCGACTACCAGGCCGAAGATCAGGACGAAGCCCGCCGATCCCAAGAGGACGGGCGTGTTCATGCGCAGCGGCAGGCTGCCGGGGGGATTGGGCACGCTCATGGTCGGGCGGCCCTTTGGCGGAAGGGGGAGGGGGTCGACAAGAAATGCTCCTTTGACGCAGGTTCAGGCACGCGCCTGATGAGAAACGGAAGAGGGCGTCGAGGTTCCTTTTAAATTGATCGAGCGTTCAATATAAACACGGCAAGCGCCTTTTCGGCCAATTCCCACACCCCGTCGCGCAGGACATCGCAGCCCCCTGAGCCAGTGCTCAAGGGGGTTGTGCCGTTTCGTCGGAAAATGCTGAGGGAGGGCGCGGCTGGCGGGCTCAGCCCTGCAGTTCACTGCGCAGCTGTTCGATGCGCGCGTCCTTCTCGGCCCAGAGGCGGGTCACCCAATCCTGGATGTGCTGGCGGAATTGCGGGTCGTTCTCGTAGTCGCCCTGCCACAGCGAGGGGTCGATGTCGCGGGTCTGGATGTCGACGATGACCTTCGGCACCTGGCCGGACACCAGGGCCCAGAATCCGGGCACCTGCTTGCCGGGGTAGATCAGGGTGACGTCGAGCATGGCGTCGAGCTGCTCGCCCAGGGCGGCGAGCACGAAGGCCACGCCGCCGGCCTTGGGCTTGAGCAGGTGGCGGTAGGGCGAGGATTGCTGGGCCTGCTTGGCCGGGGTGAAGCGCGTGCCTTCGAGGTAGTTCACCACCGTCACCGGCAGGCGCTTGAACTTCTCGCAGGCGGCCTTGGTGATCTCCAGGTCCTTGCCCTTCATCTCCGGGTGCTTGTCGAGGAAGGCCTTGGAGTAGCGCTTCATGAAGGGGTAGTCCAGCGCCCAGAAGGCGAGGCCGATGAAGGGCACCCAGATCAGCTCCTTCTTGAGGAAGAACTTGAAGTAGGGCGTCTTGCGGTTGAAGGCCTGCACCAGCGCGGGGATGTCCACCCAGGACTGGTGGTTGGAGACCACCAGGTAGGAGGTATCGCCGCGCAGGCCGCCGCCGCCCCGGATGTCCCAGACCGTGGGGGTGAGCAGGGCGAAGATGCGCTTGTCGTTCTCGGCCCAGGTCTCGGCGATCCACATCACCGCGCGGGAGCAGGCGTCCTTGAGCGCCTGGCCCGGCAGCACGAGCTTCAGCAGGGCGATCAGCAGCATGGGGCCGATCAGCACCAGGGTGTTGATCAGGATGAGCAGGATGGTGGTGATACCGGTCAGCAGCGCCCGCATAGGTCCTCGGCTCCTTGGCCTGTGGGTGGCGTTGCCATGATACGCAGCGGGCTTCGCTTGCCAAGACGTGACGGGGTGCGAAAGTCCCGTTCGGGTGGCTGTCCTGGCAGCTGGCCATCAGGCATGATGGAGCCGCATTCGCGTATTTCCATCGAGTAGTTACCGTGCTCAAGAAGATCGCTGTGTCCGACCTGCGCCTGGGCATGTACGTCCAGGAATTATGCGGTTCATGGATGGACCACCCCTTCTGGAAGAGCAGCTTCCTGCTGAAATCCGAAAAGGACCTCGCCCGCATCCTCGACAGCGCCGTCACCGAGGTGTGGATAGACACGTCCAGAGGCCTGGACAGCGACGCGGACTCCGCCGGCGGCGGGTGCACCGCCGAGCAGGTGCAGCAGGAAGCCCAGGCGCGCCTGCTGGAGGCCGCCAAGGCGCCGCCGGTGGTGGTCAGCCCGGCGACGATGGAAGAGGAACTGTCCCGCGCGGTGCAGCTCTGCGCCCGCTCCCGTGAGGCGGTGATGGCGATGTTCAGCGACGCCCGCCTCGGCCATGCCATCGAGCTGGGCCACGCCGCCGAACTGGTGGAGTCCATCACCCACTCGGTGCTGCGCCATCCCAATGCGCTGATCAGCCTGGCGCGGCTGAAGCGCTCCGACGAATACACCTACATGCACTCGGTCGCCGTCTGCGCGCTGATGATCGCCCTGGCGCGCCAACTGCAGCTCAGCGAGGCCCAGGTGCGCGAAGCAGGACTGGCCGGCCTGCTCCACGACATCGGCAAGATGGCCGTGCCGCTGGAGTTGCTGAACAAGCCCGGCGCCCTCACCGACGCGGAGTTCGCCACGGTGCGCCACCACCCCCAGGCCGGTGCGCGCATGCTCATCGACAGCCGCCAGGTCAGCGCACTGGTGCTGGACGTCTGCCTGCATCACCACGAGAAGTTCGACGGCAGCGGCTACCCCCATCGCCTCGGCGGCGAACAGATCAGCCTGCTGGCGCGCATGGGCGCGGTGTGCGACGTGTACGACGCCATCACCTCCGACCGCCCCTACAAGAAGGGCTGGGCGCCGGCCGAGGCCCTGCACAAGATGGCCGAGTGGACCAAGGGGCACTTCGATCCCCAGGTCTTCCAGGCCTTCGTCAAGACCGTCGGCATCTACCCCACCGGCTCCCTGGTGCGGCTGGAGAGCGGCCGCCTCGGCGTGGTGATCGACCAGAACGCCCGCTCCCTGCTGCTGCCCCGGGTCAAGGTGTTCTTCTCCGCGCGCTCCAAGGTGCCGATCCCCCAGGAGACCATCGACCTGGCGGCTCTCGAGGGGCGCGATCGCATCATCGGCCGCGAAGCCCCCGAGGACTGGGGCTTCCGCAACCTCGACGCCCTCTGGGGCGGCGAACGCCTGCCGCCCGCCAAGGCGAAGTGACGCGAACCAATGGCCGGCCATCCAGTCCTACTCCCTGCACCCTGATCCCGAGGACCACCCGTTGAAACGCTTCCTAGCCCTGCTGACCCTGGTCGCCCTGCCGGCCTTCGCCGCCGAGGACCCCGAGCTCTACGGCCGCTACGAATACATCCGCCTGCCGGAGATCGGCCAGACCCTCAAGGCCAAGATGGACACCGGCGCCCTGACCGCCTCGCTGTCGGCCAAGGACATCGAGCGCTTCCAGCGCGACGGCGAGGACTGGGTGCGCTTCCGCCTGGCCACCAAGGACGCCGACGACACCCTCTACGAGCACCGCCTGGCGCGCATCAGCAAGATCAAGACGCGCTCCGAGGAAGCCGGAGACGACGAGGACGACGAGGGCGAGAAGGCCGACCCGACCAAGCGCCCGGTGATCGAGATGGAAATGTGCCTGGGCGACACCAAGCGCACCGTCGAGGTCAACCTCACCGACCGCAGCAGCTTCAACTACCCGCTGCTGATCGGCGCCAAGGCCCTGCGCGAGTTCCGCGCCGCCATCTACCCCGGGCGCAAGTTCACCGCCGGCAAGCCCCAGTGCTGAGCCACGGCTGAGCCAAGGGCCTCGGCGGGATTGACGCCGCCCGAGGCCTGCGGCACCGTGCCGGCTATTTCCCCGCCTGCACGGACGCCATGCCCAACATCCTGATTGTCGAAGACGAAGCGGCCATCGCCGACACCCTGGTCTATGCCCTGCAGGCCGACGGTTTCGGCGTCACCTGGTCGAGCCTGGCCGGCGAGGCCCTGGAACTGCTGGCGCGCGAGCCCTTCGACCTGGTCATCCTCGATGTCGGCCTGCCCGACATCAGCGGCTTCGAAGCCTGCAAGCGCCTGCGGCGCTTTTCCGAGGTGCCGGTGATCTTCCTCACCGCCCGTGACGCCGAGATCGACCGCGTGGTCGGCCTGGAGATCGGTGCCGACGACTACGTGGTCAAGCCCTTCAGCCCGCGTGAGGTGGCCGCCCGGGTGCGCGCCATCCTCAAGCGCACCGCCCCGCGCGATGCTGCGCCCGCCATGGTCGCGGCGGCTGCCGCCGAGGGGCCCTTCGTGGTCGACGTCGAGCGTTTCCGCATCCACTACCTGGGCCAGCTGCTGAGCCTCACCCGCCATGAGTTCCGCCTGCTGCAGACGCTCCTGGCGCAGCCCGAGCGGGTGTTCAGCCGCGAGCAGCTGCTCGATTCGGTGGGCGTGGCCAGCGATGCCGGCTACGAGCGCAGCATCGACAGCCACATCAAGAGCCTGCGCGCCAAGCTGCGCCAGGTGAACGCCGAGGCCGAGCCGATCCAGACCCATCGCGGCCTCGGCTACAGCTACGACCCCAACGCCTGACCGGAGCCCCGCCATGCCGCTCGGCGTCCGCATCTTCCTGGTGTACTTCCTCTTCGTCGGCCTGGCCGGCTACTTCGTGCTCAGCACGGTGATGGACGAGATCCGCCCCGGCGTTCGCCAGTCCACCGAAGAGACCCTGGTGGACACCGCCAACCTGCTGGCCGAGATCCTCCGCGACCCGGTGCGCGACGGCACCCTGGGCCAGAGCAACCTGCCCGAGCTGCTCAAGGCCTATGGCAAGCGCCAGCCCGGTGCCGAGATCTGGGGCGTGCGCAAGACCGAGGTGAACCACCGCATCTACGTCACCGATGACACCGGCAAGGTGCTGCTGGACTCCAGCGGCCTGGCCGTGGGCCAGGACTATTCCGGCTGGAACGACGTGCTGCTGACCCTGCGCGGGCAGTACGGCGCCCGCTCCACCCGCGAGGACCCCAGCGACCCGGACTCCTCGGTGATGTACGTGGCGGCCCCCATCCGCGACAACGGCCGGATCATAGGCGTGGTCTCGGTGGCCAAGCCCAACCGCTCGCTGCAGCCCTACATCTACCGCTCGCAGATGCGCCTGGCCTGGCTCGGTGCCGGGCTCATCGGGCTCGGCCTGCTGATCGGCGGGCTGCTGTCCTGGTGGCTCAGCGGCTCCCTGCGCCGCCTCACCCGCTACGCCCAGGCCGTCAGCGAAGGCCAGCGCGCCGAGCTGCCCACCCTGCGCGGCGGCGAGCTGGCGCAACTGGCCCGGGCCGTCGAACGCATGCGCACCGAGCTGGAAGGCAAGGCCTACGTCGAGCGCTACGTGCACACCCTGACCCACGAACTGAAGAGCCCCCTGGCCGCCATCCGTGGCGCGGCCGAGCTGCTGGAGGGCGAGATGCCCCCGGCGCAGCGCCAGCGCTTCGTGGCCAATATCAGCGGCGAGAGCGCGCGCCTGCAGCAACTGATCGAACGCCTGCTGTACCTGGCCCAGGTCGAGCAGCGTCAGGGCCTGGAGGAGCGCGTGCCGGTGCCGCTGGCGCCCCTGGTGGAAGACCTGCTGCAGGCCCAGGCGGCGCGCATCGAGGCCGCCGGGCTCCGCATCGAGAATGCGGTGAACATCGGTCTCGAGGCATCGGGCGAACGCTTCCTGCTGCGCCAGGCGCTGGCCAACCTGCTGGACAACGCCCTGGACTTCACCCCGGCGGGCGGCCTGATCCGCATCACCGCGAGCCGCGACGGCCATGAGCTGGACCTGCGCCTGTACAACCAGGGCGAGGCCATCCCCGACTACGCCCTGCCGCGCCTCACCGAGCGTTTCTATTCCCTGCCGCGCCCCGGCAGCGGCCGCAAGAGCACCGGCCTGGGGCTCAACTTCGTCCAGGAAGTGGCGCAGCTGCACGGCGGCAGCCTGCAGGTCTGCAACCTCGACGGCGGTGTGGAAGTGCGCCTGCGCCTGCCGCTGGCCTGACTTAGCGCAGGCACCATCCTGGTGCATCCGCCTGCCTGGCTCTCCAGGCGCTCGGGTGGCCCGGCTCCGCGTGATCCACCTCAGCGCGGAGCAATCACTCCGCCGTGGCCGGTACGCTCCTGGCGTACTTCGCGGTCACACCCTTCCAGAACGCCGGGAAGCCTTCGCTGAAGCGGGCGAACGCGGCCTTCTCGGCGCGGCTCTTCGATTCGGTCACCGCGTCCTCGGTGGACCAGGTGCTGGAGCGCTGTTCTTCCTGGGCGGTGGCCTCGGTGGAGCCGTAGATGTAGCCGCTGCGCACATCCACCAGGATGCCGGCGACGGTGGCGGTGACATGCGCCTGGTGGTTGGGCAGGAAGCCCAGCGAAACGGCGGTCAGCGGACCCAGCGGGGTGCTGTCGACATAGAAGGTGGTGTCCACGGTGTAGACCAGCAGCAGGTCCGAACGCATGCGCGCGGCGGGCAGGCGCAGGTCCTTCAGGCTCTTCATGTCGCTGGGAACCAGCAGGCGGCTCAGGGGCGCGGTCTGGCTGATCAGCGGCTGTTCGGCGATGCGCGCCAGATCGGCGTCGGACTCGATGTCGCGGGTTTGCACCACCTCGAACCCGTCCCGATAGGTGCTCGTGACACGGACGATGCTCAACTGCGCCGGGAAGGGGCTGGCAGGTTTCTTGCTGAACAGCTCTTCGATATCGGCGTCATCGATGCCGGCCAGGGGAACGCCATGGCTGGGCGTGACATAGCTCTTGCTGGAGCAACCGCCGAGCATGAGCAGCGAGAGGGCGGTGAGGGCAAAGAGGGTCTTGCGGGGGAGCATGGGAATTTCCTTTTCCAAAGGGCCGGAAGGCCCGAGTGGCGGCGATTCTGCCGCGTCTTGCGAGTGCCCACAATTGACTATTCTCAAACCGTCGCCGTGCATGGAACGCGGTGCACATAACAACGAGAAAACCGGGAGCAGCCAATGAAGAGCGTCGCCGAAATACTGCGGGGCAAGCCCCACACGACCATCTACCGGGTCGACCCCACCACCACCGTGCTGGAGGCGGCCGAACTGATGGCCGAGAAGGGCATCGGCGCGGTGCTGGTGATGGAGCGTGACGAGTTGGTGGGCATCGTCACCGAGCGCGACTACGTGCGTCGCGTGGCCGCCAAGGACCGCTCCTCCTACGGCACCGAGGTGCAGGAGATCATGACCTCCAACCTCTTCGTGGTCGGGCCGAAGGACAGCAACCAGTTCTGCATGCAGCTGATGACCGAGAAGAACCTGCGCCACCTGCCCGTGCTGGACGACGGCAAGGTGATCGGGCTGCTGTCCATCCGCGACCTGGTGCGCGACATCACCGCCGAGCAGGAAAGCCTGATCCACCACCTGGAGGACTACATCCGCGGGTCGTGCTGATCGTTTGCTGTGGGCGCCGGCCCCTTGTGGGAGCGAATTCATTCGCGAATGTGGCCTGTAGGGTGGGTGACGCTTCACCCATCCACCGGGCCGTGTTCCGTCTCGCGCATCACGCATTATCGGGCACCTCGTAGGGTGGGCGGGCGGCGTTCTGCGAATGAAGCGAAACCCATGGGGCAACGCCCGATTCCGCTGATGGGTTTCGCTTCGCTCTACCCATCCTACGATCCCCGCATGAGCGATCCCCCCTCTCCACCCAATTCCCACACAAACTCCACACTTCCCCCATAACGCCGCCTTGGGCGGGCTCCAGACTTTCCCCATCGAGAACACATGAGGAGAGTCCGAGATGACCCGTACCCTGGGTTTCAAGCTGGGCGCCATTGCCCTGCTGATCCTGTTGCTGATGATTCCGCTGCTGATGATCGACGGCCTGATCGACGAGCGTCAGCAGGCGCGCAATGGCGTGCTGGAGAACATCGCCCAGAGCTCCAGCTACAGCCAGCAGGTGACGGGGCCGATCCTGGTGGTGCCCTACCGCCGCGTGATCCGTGAGTGGAAGACCAACGAGAAGACCGGCCAGCGCTACCTCGACGAGAAAGAGGAACGCAGCCGCCTGTTCTTCCTGCCGGAGCGCCTGCGCCTGGCCGGCGAGGTGGACACCGAGCTGCGTGCCCGGGGCATCTACCAGGCGCGGTTGTACAAGAGCGATAGCCGCATTAGCGGGCAGTTCCTGCTGCCGGCCAACTACGGCATCGGGGAAGGGCTGGCCGACTACCGCTTCGAGGCGCCGTTCCTTGCGGTGGGCATCAGCGACATCCGCGGCATCAGCAATGCGCTGAAGCTGGAACTCAACGGTCGCAGCTTCGACTTCCAGCCCGGCAGCGGCGACCCGGTACTGGCCGGCGGCGTGCATGTGCCGTTGCCCAGCCTGCAGGCGGGCGAGGTGCAGAACCTCGACTTCGGCTTCGACCTCAAGCTGCAGGGCACCGAGTCGCTGAGCATCACCCCGGTGGGGCGCGACAGCCAGGTGGAGCTGAAGTCCGGCTGGCCGCACCCGAGCTTCGTCGGCGAGTTCCTGCCCGCCGAGCGCGAGGTGCGTGACGACGGCTTCAGCGCCCGCTGGCAGACCAGCTTCTTCGCCACCGACATGGAAGCGGCCCTGGCCAACTGTGCCTACGCCGAGCGTTGCGAGGCCTTCAACAGCAAGGTGTTCGGTGTCAGCTTCGTCGACCCGGTGGACCAGTACCTGAAGACCGATCGCGCCATCAAGTACGCCCTGCTGTTCATCTGCCTGACCTTCGCCGGCTTCTTCCTCATGGAAGTGCTCAAGCGCCTGGCGGTGCACCCGGTGCAGTACGCCCTGGTGGGCCTGGCCCTGGCGTTCTTCTACCTGCTGCTGCTGTCGCTGTCCGAGCACCTGGAGTTCGCCCTGGCCTACGGCCTCTCCGCGGCGGCCTGCGTGCTGCTGGTGGGCTTCTACGTCAGCCACGTGCTGCACAGCTGGGCCCGTGGCGCGGGCTTCACCGCCGGGCTGGCGGCGCTCTACGGGATGCTCTACGGCCTGCTCAGCGCCGAGGACTACGCGCTGCTGATGGGCTCGCTGCTGGTGTTCGGCCTGCTGGCCTGCGTGATGGTGCTCACCCGCAAGCTCGACTGGTACGGCGTTGGTGCCGTCAAACCCGCCCAGGTCCAGGGCTGATAACCCCGGGCGCGGCCACCGCCGCGCCCTTCAGGAGGAAGAAACGATGCGTGCAATGGTGCAATTCACAGCCTGCTTCGCCCTTGGCCTGGTGGTCTCGGTACTGATACTCGGCGGCCTGATGTTCGCCGGCAATTTCGGCTTCATCGACCTCTGGCTGATCACCGGCAAGCCGGTGGCCAACCTGGCGCTGATGGTGCTGCCCGAGTCCTTCTGGCATGCGCTGACCGGCGTCATCGACCCGCGCAACAACCCCTCGGTGAACTCCTTCCTGCAGCTGTGCGTGGCGCTCTCCCAGGGCGCCCTGTTGCTGGCAGCCGGGTTCTTCCGCCTGTGGTACCGGCGCCGTGACGAAGAGGAGGACACCCGCGATGCGCGGTGAACTGCAGGAAGAGCGTGCCGCCAGCCGACGCCTGGCGGCCCGGATCGCCGAACTGTTTCCCGGCTACCGCGCGGAAAGGCAGGGCGTGGTGATCGGTTTCGAGCCCTGGCCGGGCCGCCAGGAGCCCTCCGGGCAAGCGCGGCGCCAGGCCCGATGAAGGACGCATGCCAAGGACGGCGCGGCCTGGAGCGGTGCGAGGGAAGAGGACGAGGGAATGTCAGCATCGTGTAAATATTTCGATGCAAATGACTATAAAGATCAAATGAAAATAAATATCATCCGCAACCGATTCTTTTACCCTCTACCAGGATGCGGACCTGCCCCATGTCGACCCCTGCCAAACTGCCTGCCCTTTCACCCCTGGCCCTGAGCCTGGCCTCTGTGCTGCTGTCGCCGCTGGCCATGGCCGCCACCGAGCTGCCCGCCATCGAAGTCGACGGCAAGCGCAGCCAGGACTCGAGGGTGAAAGAGGTCTCCACCGCCACGCGCACCGCCACTCCGGTGCGCTACGTGCCCCAGGCGATCGACACGGTGCGCACCGAGGATGTGCTCAGCTACGGCACCCGTAATATCGCCCAGGCCCTCGCCGGCCTGCCCAACGTCAGCGACGCCAGCGACACCCGCTTCGACGGCCTGCGCATCCGCGGCTTCGACGCCAGCAACGACTTCTACCTGGACGGCATCCGCGACGACAGCCAGTACACCCGCGACCTGCACAACATCGAGCGCATCGAGGTGCTCAAGGGCCCGGCGGCGGTGCTCTACGGCCGTGGCAGCCAGGGTGGCCTGGTCAACCGCATCAGCAAGCAGCCCCAGGCCGGTCTGGACTCGACCCTGGAAGCGCAGCTGGGCAGCCAGGACTTTCGCAGCCTCTATGCCGACCTCAGCACCGACCCCAGCGAGAACCTCTCCCTGCGCCTGAACATGGGCGAGCAGGACGCCAACAGCTTCCGCAAGGGCATCGACTCCAGCCGCCAGCTGTTCGCGCCGTCCATGAGCTGGCAGCTCAGCCCCGACCTCAACTGGCTGGTGCAATACGAATACAGCCGCCACCGGCGCACCCCGGATCGCGGCATCCCCGGGCTCAATGGGCACCCGGCGGACGTCGGTCGCGACACCGTCTACAGCGACCTGCAGCGCGACTACATCGACGACAAGGCACAGTCCCTGCGCTCGCGCCTGACCTACGACATCGACGCCGACTGGCAACTGCGCCAGACCCTGGGCGTGTTCAAGCTCGACAGCGACTTCGACAACACCTACGTCACCAGCGTCAACGCCGCCGCCCGCACCGTGGGCCGTGCCCGCTGGCAGCAGGACCTGACCACCCGCAACATCTTCAACAACGTCGAGCTGGAAGGCGTGTTCCACACCGCCGGCCTGGAGCACCGTCTGCTCACCGGCCTGGAGCTGGGCAACCAGCACCGCGACCCGAAGCTCTACACCAACGCCACCGGCGCCGCGAACGCCGCGCCCTCGCTGGACATCTTCAACCCCGACACCACTCGCCAGCAGACCGGGCGCATGGTCGCCAGCAGCGATGCCCAGCACCGCATCGACAGCCGCGCCCTGTACATCCAGGACCAGGTGACCCTGAACGAGCAGTGGCAGGTGCTGTTCGGCCTGCGCTACGACCACTTCGACGTGGACAGCCAGAACCGCCTCACCCGCCGCAGCGAGCAGCAGGTGGACGACAGCTTCAGCCCCCGCGTGGGCGTGGTCTGGACGCCGCTGCGCGACCATTCCTTCTACGCCTCCTACAGCAAGACCTACTCGCCGGTGGGCGGCGGCCTGATCGGCGTCACCGCCGGCGCGACCACCAACACCAACGACACCGGCCCGGAACACACCCGCCAGTACGAAGTGGGCGTGAAGAGCGACTGGCTGGAGGACAACCTCAGCACCACCCTGGCCGTCTACGAGATCGAGCTGTACAACCGCCGCACCTCCGACCCGCTGAACCCGGGAAACTTCCTGCTCTCCGGCCTGCAGCGCTCGCGCGGCATCGAGCTGACCGCCAGCGGCCGCCTCCACGGCAACTGGTACCTGCGCGGCGGCATCGGCCTGCAGGACGCGGAGATCGTCAAGGACAACAACGGCCTGGAAGGCAAGCGCATCGGCGACGTGGCCGAGCGCAACGGCAGCCTGTTCCTCAGCTGGAAACCGGAACAGGGCCTGTACGGTGAAACCGGCCTGACCCTGGTGGGCGACCGCTACGCCGACAACGCCAACACCGTGGCGCTGCCGGGCTACGGCCGCTGGGACGCCCTGCTCGGCTACCGCCTGGAGCAGTGGGACCTGAAGGCCGCGCTGACCAACATCGCCGACAAGACCTACTACGCCACCGCCACCAGCGCCGTGCAGATCATGCCCGGCGACCCGCGCACCCTGATGACCAGCGCGAGCTATCGGTTCTGATCGCCGTAGGATGGCGTAGAGCGAAGCGAAACCCATCGATTCCCGGCACGGAGATACTTTGGGTGCCGGGCCTTCAGCATGGGTTTCGCGGTGCTCTACCCATCCTACGATTCAGCGGCCGAGGTGGGGTTGGGTCTTGCACCGTTGGGCCTCGCTGCACTCGGCGCCAACCTACGGCGGGTGACCCCGGGTAGGCTGGCGCCGAGTACGAACCTGGTCCGTAGGATGACGGTGCCTGGGTTGAGCCTTGTACCCGCTCAATCCCTGATCATCACCAGCCGGTCGAGGCCGGACTCCGCGCCCCAGACTTCGCCGATGCGGCCGGAGAGCTGCAGCACCCGGGCGTTGGCCTGGTCGCTGGGAAAGGCGGTGAAGCGCTGGCTGAAGGGGTTGAAGCGGAGGATGGAATTGCTGGCGAAGTCGCTGATCCAGATGCGGTCCTGCTCGTCGACGAACATGGCGTGGGCGTCGGCCTTGTCGCCGGGCAGGGCCCAGCTGTTCCAGGCGTTGGCCAGCGGGTCGTAGCGGCTGAGCGTGCCGCTGCCGCTCTCGCTGACCCAGAGGGTGCCCTTCGAATCGCTCCAGATGCGTTGCGGGCCCTGCTGCGCCTCGGGTGAGGTGATCACCTCGGCGTGGCCGGAGGCGGTGTCGATACGGGCGATGTGCTTGCCGTCGAGGCTGGCGTACCAGATCTCGCCATCGGGCGTGGTGGTGATGCCATAGGGCCCGGCGCCACCCGGGGCGCGCCAGACCTCGATGTCGCCGCTCTTCGGGTCGAGCCGACCGTAGAAACCGTGCTGCCCGGTGAACCAGAGCATCCCGGCCCGATCGAAGGTGGCGCTGTTGAGGCCGGCGTCGGCGGCGTTGCCCGGCAGCGGGTAGTGCTTGGTGGCGAGACGGTCCGGGTCGACCTTCACCAGGGCGTTGAGGCCGGCGTCGGTGACCCAGGCCGCGCCGTCCTGGCCGACCACCACGCCGCGCGGGCTGGAGCCGGCGCCGAGGGCGACCTGCTGGCTCTGCCCGGTCATGGGGTCGAGCAGCCCGAGCAGGCCGAGCTTCTGCGCGGTGTACCAGACACGGCCATCGGTGGCCGGCGCCACGTCACGCGGGCCGCTGCCCGGTGGCAGGGGGAAGTACTTCACCTCGGCGGCGAGTGCTGTCGTGCTGAGCAGGGCGGCGAACAGGGCCGCTACGGCGATGCGGAGCATGGCGACCTCCAGGTCTGGGACACAGACGTATGGACGCCGCCGCGCTCCAGGGGTTCGCCGGAATTTGCCGGCGGCCCGATCAGCGCCGCTGCAGGAAGGGGCGGATGCCGAGAAAGGCGGGGATGCCCAGGCCGACCCAGGCCAGGGCGTCCCAGATGCCGTCGCCGAGCAGCGCGCCCACCAGGCCGATGGCGGTGAGCGCGGCCAGCAGCGCGGGCATGGCGAAGATGCGCTTCAGGTTCATGCCGTCGCCTCCCCGCGCTGCCGCGCCGGCGCGCGTCGGCGCACCCACCAGAGGTAGAGCCCGCTGCCGAGGACGATGATGGTCAGCACGTCCAGGGTCGCCCACAGCAGCTGCATGGGCCGGCCGCCGTAGTCGCCGAAGTGCAGTGGCTGGGACATGGCCAGGGCGTCCATGTACCAGGGGCGCTCGCCCACGGCGGTGACCTCCAGGGTGCGCGCGTCGATCAGCACCGGCGTCCACAGGTGCGAGGTGAGGTGGCTGCTGCCCTTCATGAACACCGCGTAGTGGTGCTCGCTGGAGAAGCGCGTGCCGGGGAAGGCGATGAAGTCCGGCGCCATGCCCGGCGTCGCCCGGCCGGCGATCTCCAGCAGGCGCGTGGCCGGGGCGCGCTCGGTGAGCGGCGGGGCGTCGCGGTAGGGCTCGACCATGGCGGCCAGGCTCTCATTGCGCCAGGCGGCGATCACCAGGTCGGCGCAGGCGCTGATCACCCCGGTGACGCCGACCACCAGGGCCCAGGTCAGGGTGACGATGCCGATCAGGTTGTGCAGGTCCAGCCAGCGGGTGCGGGGGGAGCGGTCGCGGCGCACGGTGCCGAACTCCAGGCGGCGCATGAAGGGCGCGTAGAGCACCGCGCCGGAGACGATCGCGACCACGAACAAGAGGCCCATGAAGGCCAGCAGCAGCTTGCCCGGCAGCCCGGCGAACAGGTCCACGTGCAGGCGCAGCATGGTCATCATGAAGCCGCCGTTGGCCGAAGGCATGGCCACCGGCTCGCCGCTGCGGGCGTCGAGCATGAAGGTGTGCGAGGAATTGGGCTCGGTGCCGGCGGTGGCGGCGGTGATGGCCACCACGCCGTTGGGTTCGTCGTCTTCCCAGCCCAGGTACTGCACCACCTCGCCCTGGCGATGGGCCTCGGCGGCCTGCACCAGTTGCTGCAGGTCGAGGCGCGGCGAGTCCGCCGGCATCTCGCGCAGCACCGGGGCGTCGCCCAGCAGGTGGTCGATCTCGTGGTGGAAGATCAGCGGCAGGCCGGTCAGTGCCAGGAGCAGCAGGAAGGCCGTCGAGATCAGGCTGGTCCAGGTGTGGACGAAGGACCAGCGGCGGATGGTGGTGGTTTTCATGATCCGTCCGGAAGCCCGAGGCCGCCCGGCGGGCGGCCTCGGTGGTACGTGGTTGGCGGCGAGGGGGTCACCACGCGTAGGTGGCGCTGGCGACGACGCTGCGCTCGTCACCGTAGTAGCAGTAGTAGCCGTCGCAGGTGGAGAGGTAGTCCTTGTCCAGCAGGTTGGTGGCGTTGAGCGCCAGCGACGCGCCGTTCAGGCTGCTGTCCAGGCGCCCGAGGTCGTAGTGCACGGCGGCGTCGAACACGGTGTAGGACTTGGCGAAGCCGAGCTCGCTGTTGGCCTGGTCGCCGAAGGTGTTGCCGGTGTAGCGGGCGCCGGCGGCGATGCCGAAGCCGTCGAGCACGCCGTTGTGCCAGGTGTAGTCGGCCCACAGCGAGGCCTGGCGGTTGGGCATCAGTTGCAGGCGCTTGCCCTTGTACTCGCCGTCCTGCACTTCGGATTTCGCCTGGGTGTAGGAGGCGATCAGCTTCAGGTTGTCGGTGACGTCGCCCACGGCTTCCAGCTCCAGGCCCTTGACCTTCACTTCGCCGTCCTGGCTGGTGACCGGCGTGCCGTTGATGCGGTTGGTCACCGAGACGTTCTGCTGCGTCAGGTCGTAGACGGCGGCGCTCAGCAGGATGTCGCTGCCCGGCGGCTGGTACTTCACGCCCAGTTCCCACTGCTTGCCTTCGGTGGGCTTGAACGAGTCGGTCGGCGAGGCGGTGGCGTTGCTGGTGGGCTGGAAGGATTCTGCGTACGACAGGTAGGGCGTGAAGCCGGAGTCGAACACGTAGCTGAGGGCGGCGTTACCGCTGAAGGCCTTGTCGCGCTCGGTGTTGGTGGCATCGCCCTGGTTGAGGAAGGTGGTGCCGGTGTGCACCCAGTCCTCGCGGCCGCCGAGGGTCAGGCGCCACTGGTCGAGGGCCATCTGGTCCTGGACGTAGAGGCCCGTCTGGATGGTCTTCTGGTTGTAGTCGTAGAACGCCAGGGAGCGCGGCGGACGCACGATCGGCTGGCCGTATACGGGGTTGTTGACGTTGATGTCCGGCGGGGCGTAGCCGTTGAAGGCGGTACCGAAGACCGACATGTAGTCGGTTTCGATGCGCTGGTGGTCGAGGCCGAGCAGCAGGGTGTGATCGATGCCGCCGGTGGTGAAGTCCGCCTGGAAGTTGTTGTCCACCGCGAACTGGCTGATCGCCTCATCGGTGTTGGTGCTGTTGCGACCGACATTGCCATTGGCGTCGACCACGTAGCCGAAGCCGGCGAGCGATGGGATGTAGCTGTTGACGGTGACGGTCTGGAACGACAGCTCGGACTTGGTGTAGCGCAGGTTCTGGCGGAACTGCCAGACCTCGTTGAAGCGATGTTCGAAGGCATAGCCCAGCGCATAGTAGGTGCGGTCGTAGAAGTCGTAGTCCGGGTCACCCAGGTTCTTGTGGTGGGAGATCTTGCCGAACGGCATATCGATCTTGGTGCCCTGGATCGGACGGAACTGGCTGGTGGTGCCGGTATCGTCGCGGGTGAACTGCGACAGCAGGGTCAGCGTGGTGTCGGGGTCGATGTTCCAGGTCAGGCTGGGGGCGAGGTTGTAGCGCTTGTTGTCGACGTGGTCGATCTGCGTGCCGCTGTCGCGCACCACGCCGCTCAGGCCATAGAGGAACTGGCCCTGCTCGTCGATCTTGCCGGTGCTGGCGAAGTTGATCTGGCGATGGTTGTCGCTGCCGTACTGCACCTCGATCTCGTGGCGGGTCTCGGCGCTCGGGCGACGGCTGACCATGTCCAGCAGGCCTCCGGGCGGGGTCTGGCCGTATACGGAGGAAGCCGGGCCGCGCAGCAGGGCCAGGCGGTCCAGGTTCCAGGTTTCCGGCTTCGGGTTGGCGTAGACGCCGCGCGGCAGCGGCAGGCCATCGAGGAAGTGGGTCGGCTCGAAGCCGCGCACGCGCATCCAGTCGTAGCGGGTGTCGCTGCCGAAGCTGGCGGAGACGATGCCAGGCATGTACTTCACGGCGTCGTCGAGGCTGTGGACGCTGCGGTCCTGCATCTGCTCGCGGGTGGCGACGGAGATCGAACGCGGGGCTTCGGCCAGGGCGGTGTCGGTCTTGGTGCCGGCGGCGGTGCGCTGGGCCAGGTAGCCGGTGGTGGGGCCCCAGGCGCTTTCGCTGGCAGCGGCGCCGTCGATGTTGGTGCTCGGCAGGACCATGGCGTCCTGCGGCAGCGCGGCCAGGCTGTAGCTGTTGCCGTTCTGCACCAGTTGCAAGCCGCTGCCGTTCAGCGCGGCGTTCAGGGCGGCGACCGGCGAATACTCGCCCTGCACCGGCTGGGCGGTCTTGCCGCTGGTCAGGCTCGGATCGATGCTCAGCACGATGCCCGCTTCGCTGGCGATGCGGCTCAGGGTGCTGGCCAGGGGCGCGGCGGGCAGGGTGTACTGCTGGGTTTGCGCGACGGCATGGGCGGACAGGCTGCCCAGAACGATGGCGGCGGCAAGCAGGCTGGGGCGGAAGGCAAGCGTCATTGCGAACGACTCCTGATAGGAAATAAGTCTCAATGACCTGTTGCCGGATCAGGATGGAAAAGTGATAGGGGCACTGAGAAATTTTTTTGAAAGTCTGCCGGATGCCGGTTCTCCCGGGCTCAAGCCCGGGCTACCAGGGAGCGCCGGATGAGGCGCTAATTGTTGGCGGGCACCACGCGGGTCCACCAGCCGGTATGGCGTTCGATGCGCACGGGCAGGCTGGGGGGCAGGGCGTCGAGGGCGAGATCGCTGTCATTCAGGGGGAAGCTGCCGCTGATGCGCAGGTCGGCGACTTCCGGGGCGACGCCCAGGTAGCCGCTGCGGTACTCGCCCAACTGCTCCAGCAGGTCGGCCAGGCGCGCGTTCTCCACCACCAGCATGCCGCGTACCCAGGCGTCGGCACCGACCGGCGCGTTCTGGCTGGTGTCCAGGCGGGTGCTGCGCATCAGCACCTGCTGGCCTTCCTTGATGATGCGCTCGTCGTCGGCCTGGGCCGGGTGGGCGGCGACCGCCGACTGCAGGACGATCAGGCGCGTGCCGTTCTTCTCGGCGCGCACCAGGAAGCGCGTGCCGAGGGCGCGCAGGTCGCCGTTCTCGGTGCCGACCACGAAGGGGCGCGGGTCGCCGTGGGCGGTCTCGACGAGGATCTCGCCGCTGCGCAGGTGGATGCGGCGCTGGGCCGGGTCGAACTCGATGTCCAGGGCGCTGCGGCTGTTGAGGCGCACGTGGGTGCTGTCGGGCAGCAGCAGGTCGCGTTGTTCGCCGCTGGCGGTGACTTCGTCGGCCAGCCAGTCGCTCAGTGGGCGCTGCTGGTTGGCCAGGCCCAGGGCCAGGGCACCGACCAGGACCAGGCCGAGCAGGCTGGCGCTGCGGCGCATGCGGCGCGGCGAGCGCAACAGGGCGCGGCGGGCCGGGGCGTTGCCAGCGGCGACGAACTGCTGGTCGAGGCCGGCCAGTTGCGCCCAGGCGCGGGCGTGCTCGGCATTGGCGGCGTGCCACTGGAGGAATTCCGCCTGCTCGCCCGCGCTGGCGTCACCGGAGCCCAGGCACAGTTGCCAGTGGATGGCTTCGTCGAGAACCCGTGAGGAAACCGGGGCGCGGTTCACGTCGGTTCACCGTAGAGGGCGATGTAGCACTGGCGCAGGCCCTGGGCGAGGTACTGGCGCACGCGCGGCACGGAAACGCCCAGGCGCTCGGCGATCTCGGCGTGGCCGAGGCCGTCGACGCGGTTGTAGAGGAAGGCGGCGCGGGCCTTGCTGGAGAGCGTGCCCAGCAGGCGGTCGATCTCGCGCAGGGATTCGAGGATCAGCGCCTGTTCCTCCAGGCCTGGCTGCACCGCTTCGGGGACCAGGGCCAGTTCCTCGAGATAGGCGCGTTCCAGGGCGCTGCGACGGAAATGGTCCACCAGCAGGCCACGGGCGATGGTGGTGAGCAGGGCGCGGGGCTCGCGCACCTGGTGCAGGTCGGCCTTGCCGAGGATGCGTACGAAGGTGTCCTGGCTGAGGTCTTCCGCCCGATGGGGGCAGTTCAGGCTGCGCCGCAGCCAGCCGAGCAGCCAGTCGCGATGGTCGCGATAGAGCGCGCCCGCCAGAGCATGGTTCGTGGTTTCCCCAAGCGACACTGCAACCTCCGCCGCGCGAAGCAGGCTGGTAGGAAATGGAGCGAGAATGATTCGCAATTATGCCGATGCTGGCACCCGGCCGCAATCGCAGGCCGTCGGCTGGCGACGACCGTTCGCATGGCGCGGGCTCAGAGGCCGGGTTGCTGCTGGCGACGCTGCCAGCGGGCCAGGGCGGCGGCCAGTGCGGCGGGGCTGCCAAGGCCTTGCTGGCGCGCGCGGCTGAAGAGGATCAGGGCCATCTCGGCGGTGGCCAGGGCATCGGCACTGGCGTGATGGCGTTGTTGCACCTGCAGGCCGAAGTACTCGGCCCACTGGTCCAGCCCGCCGTTGCGGATGCCGGCGTCGGGGCAGAGCAGGGGGGCCAGTTCGGCGATGTCGAGGAACGGGTGGCGCAGGCGCAGGCCCAGGTCCTGGCGCAGGGCGCGGGCGAGCATGCGTTGGTCGAAGGGGGCGTGGAAGGCCAGCAGCGGGCTGTCGCCCAGGTAGTCCATGAAGTCCAGCAAGGCTTCGGCCGGCGCCAGGCCGGCGGCGGAGACGCTGGGGGCGATGCCGTGGATGAGCACGGCGGGGGAGGTGGCGGCGTTCCGGTACAGGGTCGCTTCGAAGCCGCGCCCGAGGGGGATGGCGCCGGCCTCGATGCTCACCGCGCCAATGGACAGCACCAGGTCGCGGCTCATGTCCAGGCCGCTGGTCTCCAGGTCGAGCACCACGAAGCGCTGCTCGGCCAGGGGCCGGTCGTCCAGCGCCTGGGGCGCGGGCAGGGCGTCGCGGCGCTGCTGCTGGTCGTCTGTCAGGGCCGGGCGCTGGCGCCGGGTGAACCAGGAGAAGGCATTCATAGCTGGTAGCGCAGCGCGAGGCTGGCCTGCAGGCGTTGGGCCTGGCGGAAGGATTCGCGGAGGATGCGTCGGTCCAGGTGGTTGAGGCTGTCCGGGTCGAGGCGGTTGGTGAAGGGCAGCCCCTGCCGGGCCTGTTGCTGGTGCTGCTGCATGCGGGTCTGCTGGATGAAGTGGTAGGCCTCTTCGAAAGCGGCGCCGTCCTGGGCGTCTATCACTTCGTGGGCGACCAGCTGGCGCAGGCGTTCGAGGGTGTTGCAGCTGTCTATGCCGTGGGCCAGGGCGAGCAGGCGCGCGCCGTCGACGAAGGGGGTGAGGCCCTGGACCTTGAGGTCGAGGGTGTCCTTCTCGGCGCCTTTGCGGGCCACCACGAAATCGCGGAAGCGGCCCACGGGCGGGCGCTGGCGCAAGGCGTTCTCGGCCATCAGGCGCTGGAACAGGCGGTTGTCGGCGACCTGCGCGAGCACCTCGCGGCGCAGTTGCTCGCAGCCCTCGCGTTCGCCCCAGACGGCCCGCAGGTCGAAGTAGATGCTCGAGCCCAGCAGGCTTTCCGGGGTGGCCTCGCGGATGAAGCCGGCGAAGCGGCGGCTCCATTCCTGGCGCGACAGGCACAGCTCGGGGTTGCCGGCCATGATGCGCCCGCGGCACAGCTCGAAGCCGCAGGTGGCCAGGTCCTGGTTGATGCGTTCGGCCAGGGGCAGCAGGCGCCCGCGGATGGCGGCGGCCTCGGCGGCGTCGCGGGCCTCGAAGAGGATGCCGTTGTCCTGGTCGGTGTGCAGCGTCTGCTCGCGGCGCCCTTCGCTGCCGAAGCACAGCCAGGTGAAGGGCACGCCCGGGTCGCCCTGCTCTTCGATGGCGAGCTCGATCACCCGGCACACGGTGTGGTCGTTGAGCAGGGTGATGATGTGGGTGATCTGGGTGGAGCTGGCGCCGTGGGCGAGCATGCTGTCCACCAGGCGCTGGATGTCGCTGCGCAGGGCGGCGAGGGTCTCGACGCGGCCGGCGTGGCGGATGGTGCGGGCCAGGTGCACCAGGTCGACGCGCTGCAGGGAGAACAGGTCGCGCTCGGAGACCACGCCGCGCAGGCGGCCGTCGTCCACCACGCAGACGTGGGCGATGTGGCGCTCGGTCATGGCGATGGCGGCATCGAACGCGCTGGCATCCGGCGGCAGGTGGAAGGGCTGCTGGGTCATCAGCTCGGCGATGCTCTGGCCGAGGTCGGCGCAGGCGTCGGCGATCACCCGGCGCAAATCGCGCAGGGTGAAGATGCCTTGGGGCCGCTGCTGCTCGTCGACGATGACGATGCTGCCCACCTGGTTCTCGTGCATCAGCCGCACGGCATCGCGCAGGGGCATCTGCGGCGGGCAGGCGATGGGCTGGCGCACGGCCAGGTCGATGAGGCGGGTGTCCAGCGAATACTGGGCGCCGAGGGTTTCCACCGCGCGCAGTTGCACCTGCTGGTTGACCTGGTCGAGCAGGCTGCTGACGCCGCGCAGGGCGAAGTCGCGGAACGGGCCGGAGAGGGCGAACAGGCGCACGAAGGCGGGCTTGGCCAGGAGCAGGCAGAAGGTGTCTTCGCCGGCCAGGTGCTCGGTGCGGGTGGCGCGCTCGCCGAGCAGGGCGGCGAGGGGGAAGCATTCGCCGCCGGCGATCTCGAAGGTGGTCTCGGTGCCGCGCTTGGCCGAATGCGGGCGTTCGCCGACCACGCGGCCCTGCTTGACGATGTAGAAGTGTTCGACCGGCCCGTCGCTGGGCTTGATGATGGATTCCCCGCGCCCATAGAAGCGCAGCAGGCAGTTTTCCACCAGGTAGGCCAGGTGGGCGCTTTCCATCTGGTTGAAGGGGGGGAACTTCTGCAGGAATTCCATGGTGCCATGGACGTTCTGCATCACCGCCTGCTTGCCCGCCTGGGCGAAGGCGTCCGTCGTGCTCATGCTGTGTTTTCCACGGCGCTCTTGTTGTGGGTGCATGGTCGGTGGCCGGGGCGGCGCTGCACATTGGACGTAAGTATAGAGCCGGCCCCGACCGCTTCCCGGTGCGGCAGCAGCCGTCTGGGGCGAGGGTTTGCGAGCGCCACCGCTGCGCTGGTCAATTTTTGCACCGTTCGGCGGCGAAACGGGAACTCTTATGATGTTCCGCTATCACACACGCGTAATCCCGCGCACTCTGACTTTGTGCGGAGCAGCGTGCCTGCGATGGCCGCTACGAGGTGAAACCCATGAATTACGGTGACCTGCTGAGCCAAGAGGAGATGAAAGCCCTGGATGAGCTGGTGCGCGTGCCGAACGCCCAGCCCAGCGTGCTGCTGGTGGACGATGACGAAGCCGCCCGCGACTCCCTGGCCGATCGCCTGACCGCCCACGGCATCAGTTGCATCACCGCCGACAGCGGCGAGCAGGCCCTGGCCCTGCTGCTGGCGCGGCCCTCCATCGACCTGCTGGTGACCGAGCTGCACATGCAGTGCGGCAGTGGCCTGGAACTGGTCCGCCAGGTGCGCCAGTCGGCGCGGGCGAGCCTGCCGGTGATCATCACCTCGTCCTCGGGCGATGCCGACGTGCAGGACGCCATCGAGGCCATGCACATGAAGGTGGTGGATTTCCTTCTCAAGCCCGTGGACATCACCCGCCTGGTCACGCTGGTGCGCAACGAGCTGGGCACGCCGCCGAGCAAGCCTCCGGTGAGGGCGAGGCAAGCGAAGGCCGAAGTCCTCGCGCTGAAAAGCGCCTGAAGCCGCCGCAAGGCGGTTTTTTCTTTTCTCCATTTCCCATCGATCCGCTGGTTGGCCCGGCATTCGCCGGCCTGATACGGGCCGCCTGCTGCTTGTGGTCGATCAATTTGTGATCAAAATAGTTGGACCGGTCTATATAGAAGCCGGCCATTCTTTCAGGAGGAAGTGTCATGAACCATGATCCGCGTTTGCAGGAACGACTCGAAGCGGTGATCGGCGCCACCCCGTTCGCCGCGCTGATGGGGGCACGCGTCAATGCCATCGGCGCGGGTGCCGTCGAGCTGGAGGTCGAGGTGAAGCCCGAGGTGATGCACCAGCATCATGGCTTCGTACATGGGGCGGTGGTCGGCTTCATGGCCGACAGCGCCTGTGCCTGGGCGGCGGCCTCGGTGGCGGGGGACGTGGTGACCTCGGAGTACAAACTCAACCTGCTGGCGCCGGCAGTGGGCGAGCGCCTGGTGGCCCGGGGGCGGGTGTTGAAGGCATCCAGCCGGACACTGGCGACCTTCGCCGAGGTCTTCGCGATCAAGGGCGGCGAGGAGAAGCTGGTGGCGGTGGCCCTGGCCAGCGTGGCCAGCGTGGCCAGGGTCGGCGGCGAGGGCGCGCGCTGATGGAGAGCGAAGTGCTTCCCGGCTTCGAGCCGCTGTTTCGCAGCAGCCCATTCCTCGATCTCCTGGGGCCCCTGTATTGCCGCCGCGACGAGAGCGGCGGCCTGGTGATCGCAGTGCGTATCGGGGAGAAGCACTGCAACCTGCGGGGCACGGCCCATGGCGGGCTGCTCTGCACCCTGGCGGATGTGGCGCTGGGCTATTCCACGGCATTCTCCCAGGACCCGCCCCTGGCGATGGCGACGGTGAACCTGAGCCTGGATTTCTGCGGGGCGGCGCGGCTCGGGGACCTGGTGGAGGTGCGCACGGCGATCCACAAGGTGGGCCAGCGCCTGGCCTTCGCCAGTGCGGACCTGCGCTGCGGGGAACACCCCGTGGCCCGCGGCAGCGCCGTGTTTCATATTCCCTGAGGCTCGGGCATGCTTTGCGCGCGCCGGGCGGCCGGCGCGCCATTGCTCCTGGAGACGTCCCTGTGCCGAAGAAATCCAACGCTGCCGATCGCGTCGTGCGTGCCACCGCTTCACTGCTGGCGAGCAAGGGCTATTTCGGCACCGCCCTGGGCGACATCATCGCGCGCTCGGAAACGCCCAAGGGCTCGCTCTACCACTACTTCCCCGATGGCAAGCCGGAGATCGTCGGCGCGGCCATCGACTTCGTCGCCAGCGAGGTGCGTGCGCATCTCCAGCAGGCCGCGAGCCGGGCGCCCCATGCCCGCAACGCGCTGCTGGGCTTCACCGCGACGCTGCGCGGTTGGCTGCAGGCCTCGGACTACGCCGAATCCTGCCCGATCTTCGCCACCACCTTGAGCATCGACGATGAGTTGAACGGTGTTCACCGGCGTTGCGGCGTTGCACTGGATGGCTGGCATGGCGTGTTCGAGCAGGCGCTGAGTGCGGACGGTGTGCCGGCGGCAGCCGCCGAGAGCCGTGCCTGGCTGCTGATCGCGGCGCTGGAGGGGGCGCTCGGCGTGGCCCGGGTGCAGCGCTCGCTGCGGCCGCTGGAGCTGATCGAGGCGGAGCTGCTGCCGCTGCTGCCCTGATCGACCGGTTTTCTATTGGCATGAAAAAACCGCCCCGAGGGGCGGTTTTTTGTGGAGCCCGGCTTACAGGCCGTTCTTCGCCTTGAACTCGCGGCGACGACGGTGCAGGACCGGCTCGGTGTAGCCGTTGGGCTGCTTGGTGCCTTCGACCACCAGTTCGACGGCGGCCTGGAAGGCCACGTTGTCGTCGAAGTTGGGGGCCAGCGGGCGGTACAGCGGGTCATTGGCGTTCTGGCGGTCGACCACCGGGGCCATGCGCTTGAGGCTGGCGAGGATCTGCTCCTCGGTCACCACCTTGTGGCGCAGCCAGTTGGCCAGCAGCTGGCTGGAGATGCGCAGGGTGGCGCGGTCTTCCATCAGGCCGACATCGTTGATGTCCGGCACCTTGGAGCAGCCGACGCCCTGGTCGATCCAGCGCACCACGTAGCCGAGGATGCCCTGGGCGTTGTTGTCCAGTTCGTTCTGGATCTCCTCGGCGCTCCAGTTGGTGTTGGGCGCCAGCGGGATGGTCAGGATGTCGTCCACCGAAGCCGGCGCGCGCTTGGCCAGTTCGGCCTGGCGGGCGAACACGTCGACCTTGTGGTAGTGCAGCGCGTGCAGGGTGGCGGCGGTCGGCGACGGGACCCAGGCGGTGTTGGCGCCGGCCAGCGGGTGGCCGATCTTCTGCTCGAGCATGCCGGCCATCAGGTCGGGCATGGCCCACATGCCCTTGCCGATCTGGGCGCGGCCTTGCAGGCCGGTTGCCAGGCCGATGTCGACGTTGTTGTTCTCGTAGGCACCGATCCACTTCTCGCTCTTCATCGCGGCCTTGCGCACGACGGCGCCGGCTTCCATGGAGGTGTGGATTTCGTCACCGGTGCGATCGAGGAAGCCGGTGTTGATGAACACCACGCGCTCGCTGGCGGCCTTGATGCACGCCTTGAGGTTGATGGTGGTGCGGCGCTCCTCGTCCATGATGCCGACCTTGAGGGTGTTGCGCGGCATGCCGAGCACATCCTCTACGCGACCGAAGATCTCGGTGGTGAAGGCGACTTCTTCCGGGCCATGCATCTTCGGCTTGACGATGTAGACCGAGCCGGTGCGGGTGTTCTTGCGGGTGGTGTTGCCGTTGAGGTTGTGCAGGGCGATCAGGCTGGTGAACAGCGCGTCCTGGATGCCTTCCGGGATCTCGTTGCCGGCGGCGTCGAGGATGGCCGGGTTGGTCATCAGGTGACCGACGTTGCGCACGAACAGCAGGCTGCGCCCGTGCAGGGTCAGCTCGGAACCGTCGGCCTTGGTGTAGACGCGGTCCGGGTTCATGGTGCGGGTGAAGGTCTCGCCGCCCTTGGATACGCTCTCGGCCAGGTCGCCTTTCATCAGGCCCAGCCAGTTGCGGTAGACCACGGTCTTGTCGTCGGCATCGACGGCGGCGACGGAGTCCTCGCAGTCCATGATGGTGGTCAGGGCGGCTTCCATCAGCACGTCCTTGACGCCAGCGGCATCGGTCTTGCCGATGGGGCTGCTGGGGTCGATCTGGATCTCGAAGTGCAGGCCGTTGTGCTTGAGCAGCAGGGCTTGCGGGGCCGCGGCATCACCCTGGAAGGCGATGAACTGGGCTGCGTCCTTGAGGCCGGTCTCGGTGCCGTCCTTCAGGGTCACGGCGAAGGCGCCGTCCTTGATGGCGTAGGCGGTGGCGTCGACATGGGAGCCGTCGTGCAGCGGGGCGGCTTCGTCGAGGAAGGCGCGGGCGAAGGCGATGACCTTGTCACCCCGGACCTTGTTGTAGCCCTTGCCCTTTTCGGCGCCATTCTCTTCGCTGATCACGTCGGTGCCGTAGAGCGCGTCGTACAGCGAGCCCCAGCGGGCGTTGGCGGCGTTCAGGGCGAAGCGGGCGTTCATCACCGGCACCACCAGCTGCGGGCCGGCCATGCGGGCGATCTCTTCGTCGACGTTGGCGGTGGTGGCCTGGAAATCGGCCGGCTCGGGGAGCAGGTAGCCGATTTCCTGCAGGAAGGCCTTGTAGGCCACGGCATCGTGGGCCTGGCCGGCGCGGGCCTGGTGCCAGGCGTCGATCTGCGCCTGGAGTTCGTCGCGCTTGGCGAGCAGGGCTTTGTTCTTGGGCGCCAGGTCATTGATGACCGCTTCGGCGCCGGCCCAGAACTTCTCGGCGCTGATGCCGGTTCCGGGGATGGCTTCGTTGTTCACGAAGTCGAACAGGACTCTGGCGACCTGCAGGCCACCGACTTGAACGCGCTCAGTCATTGCTTGCCTCACTCTGCTCAATATCCGCTGCGGACCGTGCTCCAGTGCTTGTAGTCCGAGCCGCGGCATACTACATGAAGCCGTCGTAAAAATCATGGGCGTGCGTCGCTATGCGACCAGAAAACGCCTTGCAGTCACGGCGGGGGCAGAATGTTCTCAAGAAACAGGTGGATTGTTCCAGAAAAATCTTAAAAACGTACACGATTAATGAAAAGTCGTGTCTGCGACCCAGTGCCGCAGCCTGGAAACGCATATTCCGGGACTACCTTCAGCTCTTTTCTATACTGCCCACACTACAAAAATGGAGTTTTCCCATGGCCGTGCACGCCGTAACCGCTGCGGATATCGATGAACTCGCCGAGCTCTTCTCCGGCTACCTGGATTTCTATGAAGTACCGCGGCCGCTGGGCGAGGTGCGCGACTTCCTCGGCGACCGCCTGGCGCGTGGCGACTCGGTGCTGTTCATCGCGCGTAGCCTGGAAGGCAGGGCGCAGGGCTTCGTGCAGCTCTATCCCTTCATCTCGTCCCTGGCCATGGCGCCCGCCTGGCTGCTCAGCGACCTCTACGTCGCCCCGCATGCCCGCCGCCAGGGCGTGGGCGAAGACCTGATGAACGCCGCTCGCGCCCACGGCGAGGCCACCGGTGCCTGCGGCCTGCAGCTGGAGACGGCGAAGACCAACCTGGCCGGCCAGGCGCTCTACGAGCGCCTGGGCTATGTGCGCGACCAGGTGTACCTGACCTACTGGCTGAGCCTCGCCTGAGGCGGCCCACTACAGATAAGGAGTCGAGCGTGGACCATCTGGTATTGACGGTGATCGCCCCCGACCAGCCCGGGCTGGTGGAGCGAGTCGCCCAGTGCATCGCCGCCCATGGCGGCAACTGGCTGGAGAGCCGCATGTCGCGCATGGCCGGGCAGTTCGCCGGCATCCTGCGGGTGGCGGTGCCGGCGGAGGGGTATGACGAGCTGGTGGAAGGGCTGCAAGGCCTGGCGGCCCATGGCATCCGCGTGATGCTGGCGGAGAGCGGCATCGAGCCCTCCTGCACCTGGAAGCCGATCCTCCTGGACCTGGTGGGCAACGACCGCCCCGGCATCGTCCGCGACATCACCCGCCTGCTGTCCGAGCAGGGAGTGAACGTGGAGAGCCTGGTCACCGAGGTGAAGCCGGCGCCCATGAGCAGCGAGCCGCTGTTCCATGCCGAGGCGGTGCTGGCGGTGCCGCTGACCCTGTCCCTCGATGTGCTGCAGAAGCGGCTGGAGGCCCTGGCCGACGACCTGATGGTGGAGCTGGACCTGCAATCGCCGGCGTCGTGACGGCTATCCCCGGAAACCCTGGGCAAGCCTGTGGATAACCTGGGGAGCGCCGGTGCTGGATCAGGCCCTGCGCGGGCTGGGGCATTCTGGCTGAAAAACGAGCGGAATCAGGGGCTTGTGCACAAAGCACGGGGACGGAGCTGTGGATAAGCTCTGGAGCGACGGCTGCAGGCCAGGCGGGGCGCTGCCTGCAGCCGATCGTACGTTTTCTGCTCAGCCGACGTTGCGGCGCAGGGTGAACCAGGCGTCGACGCTGTAGACCGCGAGGCCGGCCCAGATGAAGCAGAACGCCAGGAGCTTGCTCGGATCGAAGTGCTCGTCGAAGAGGAAGATCGCCTGCAGCATCACCAGGGTCGGCGCCAGGTACTGGAGGAAGCCCAGCGTGGTGTAGGGCAAGTGGCGAGCAGCGGCGTTGAAGCACACCAGCGGCACCAGGGTGATGGGGCCGGCGGCGATCAGCCAGAAGGCCTCGGAGGTGCCCCAGAAGGCCACCTGGCTGGTCTGGGCCGCCGGGTGCAGGATGAGCCAGCCCAGCGCCAGGGGCAGCAGCAGCCAGGTTTCCACCACCAGGCCGGGCAGGGCGGCGACCGGTGCCTGCTTGCGGATCAGCCCATAGAAGCCGAAGGTCAGCGCCAGGGTCAGGGAGACCCAGGGCAGGCTGCCCACCTGCCAAATCTGTTGTGCCACGCCGACTGCCGCCAGGGCCACCGCGATCCATTGCAGGCGGCGCAGGCGTTCGCCGAGCAGGAGCATGCCCAGCAACACGTTCACCAGGGGATTGATGTAGTAGCCGAGGCTGGCTTCGAGCATGCGCCCGTTGTTCACCGCCCAGACATAGACCAGCCAGTTGGAGGCGATCAGTACGCCGCTGGCGGCGAGGATGCCGAAGCGCCTGGGGTTCTCGCGCAGTTCGCGCAGCCAGCCGGGGTGCTTCCAGACCAGCAGCAGGAGGGCGCCGAACAGGGCGGACCAGATGGCGCGGTGGACGATGATCTCCAGCGCCGGCACGGCCTGGATGGCCTTGAAGTAAATGGGGAAGAGCCCCCAGATGATGTAGGCGGTCAGGCCGAGGATGTACCCGCGACGCGGGTTGGCGGTGGCCATGTAGGGTCCTTGCTTAGGTCACTAACGAAAGGTCCGACATTCTAGAGGCCACTCGCCCGACTTGTCTGTCTGCTCAGGATCGTGTCGGAGGCCCCGGGGCCATCCCCGCGTAAGGATTACGTTACGCCGGACGTCCGGGGCACCTGCCGCATCGTCCGCGCGTCAGAACAGCCGCAGCGGTTCCTCGTCCATCGCCGCCAGTTGCTCGCGCAGGATCAGCACCTGGTCGCCCCAGTAACGCTCGCTGCCGAACCAGGGGAAGCTCATGGGGAAGGCAGGGTCGTCCCAGCGCCGCGCGAGCCAGGCGCTGTAGTGCATCAGGCGCAGGGCGCGCAGGGCTTCGATCAGCGGCAGCTCGCGCGGGTCGAAGTCGTGGAACTCCTGGTAGCCGTCCACCAGCTCGGAGAGTTGCGTCAGGCGCTCGTGGCGCTCGCCGGCGAGCATCATCCACAGGTCCTGCACCGCCGGGCCCATGCGGCAGTCGTCGAGGTCGACCAAGTGGAAGGTCTCGTCGCGGCACAGGATGTTGCCGGGGTGGCAGTCGCCGTGCAGGCGGATGGCGGTGTAGCGCACTTCGCCGAAGCGCTGGTCGAGGCGCTTGAGCAGGTCGCGGGCCACCGACTCGTAGGCCGGGAGCAGGCTCCTGGGGACGAAGCCGCCCTCCAGCAGGGTAGTCAGCGAGTCATGGCCGAACGCCTGGACGGTCTGGGTTTCGCGGTGCTCGAAGGGGCGCACGGCGCCCACCGCATGCAGGCGGCCGAGCAACTGGCCGAGGCGGTAGAGCTGGTCCATGTTGCCGGGCTCGGGCGCGCGGCCGCCACGGCGGGGGAACAGGGCGAAGCGGAAGCCGGCGTGCTCGAACAGGGTTTCGCCGTCGCGCGACAGGGGCGCGACCACCGGCACTTCGTGCTCGGCGAGTTCGGCGCTGAAGGCGTGCTCCTCGCGGATCGCGGCGTCGGTCCAGCGCTGCGGCCGATAGAACTTGGCGATAAGCGGCTGTTCGTCTTCGATGCCGACCTGGTAGACGCGGTTCTCGTAGCTGTTGAGGGCCAGTACGCGGGCATCGCTGAGGTAGCCCAGGCCCTCCACGGCGTCGAGCACGAGGTCGGGCGTCAGTTCGGCGAAGGGATGGGACATGGGCGACTCCGGTGATTGGGCGGCAAGTCTAGCGCCTATGGCACCGGCGGGGCGGTCTATCGTTCGTCGCGTGTCAGAGCGGGGTGCCGAGCAGCACCAGGCTGGGGGCGAACAGGGCGCGGGCCATGCTGCCCGCTCGCAGTCCGTCGGCTTCGAGCTGCTCGGGTTCGGCCAGGGCGCAGAGGGTCTGGCCGTTGGCCAGGGCGATGCGGACTTCGCTGGGGCCTTCGTCGTCGGGCAGGATCGCTTCGATGCGCCCTTCCAGGGCGTTGAGCTGTGGATCGGGCTGCACGCCGAGGGGCTGCACGCTGAGCCAGCCGGCCTTCATCAGGGCGATCACGCCGCGGCCAGGGGTGAGCTCCAGCTTCTCGCTGCTGTCGTGGGTGATCTGCGCGCGCATGCGGGCGCCGCCAGGCAGCTCGACGTCCACCAGGTCGTTACGACCCTGGGCCTGCACGGCGACGACCTTGCCGCTGAGCTGGTTGCGGGCGCTGGTACGCAGCATCAGGCGGCCCAGGCGTTCCAGGTCCTGCTCGCTCTCGGCGCTTTCCAGCAGGTGTGCCTGCAGGCTCTCCATGCGCTTGAACAGGGCCAGCAGGCGTTCGCCTTCGGCGGACAGGCGCGCGCCGCCACCGCCCTTGCCACCGACGCTGCGTTCGACCAGGGGTTTCTCCGAGAGGTTGTTGAGCTCGTCGATGGCGTCCCATGCGGCCTTGTAGCTGAGGCCGGCCGCCTTCGCCGCACGCGTGATCGAGCCCTGGACGGCGATCTGCTCCAGCAGGGCCATGCGCTGCGGGCGGCGGGTCAGTTGTTGGGTCAGGGGCGTGAGCTGGCTCATGGTCGACGGCTGTTGCTGAATATGGCGCAGCAGGCTGAGTGAGTCGGGGACGCCAGTCAAGCCATGCCTCAGGGCAGCGTGCCGGGCTTGGGCGTGCGCGCCAGGCAATAGATGTCGACCCGCTCGGCGCCAGCGCGCTTGAGCAGCTGGGCGAGGTATTGCGCGGTGGTGCCGGTGGTCAACACGTCGTCCACCAGCGCCAGGTGCAGCCCCTGTGGGCTGGCGTGCGGGGCCAGCTGGAAGGCGCCGCGCAGGTTGCGCTTGCGGGTGGCGGCATCCAGGCCCTGTTGGGCGGGCGTGTCCCGTGGGCGCAGCAGCCAATCGTCGTGCGTTGGCACCCGCAGGCGGCGGCCGAGCCAGCCCGCCAGCATCTGCGCCTGGTTGAAGCCGCGCTGGCGCTGGCGGCGGGTTGCCAGCGGCACGGCCAGCAGGGCGTCGGGGCGCGGCTCGCCGGTGCCCTGCACGTGCTCGATGTGGCGCGCCAGGAGTTCCGCCAGCAGGCGGCCAAGGGGCCACTGGGCCTGGTGCTTGAAGCGGGTGATCAGGCTGTCGACCGGGAAGTCGTAGCGCCAGGGGATGCAGGCGGTATCGAAGGCGGGTGGCCGTTTCAGGCATTCGCCGCAGGTCAGGCCGTGGGCGGGCAGTGGCAGGGCGCAGACCCGGCAACGCCCGGCCAGCCAGGGCAGGTCGGCTTCGCAGTCGGTGCAGATGGGCAGTTCGCCGCCTTGCGCCCGTGCGCTGCACAGCGCGCAGGTCGGTGCGGTTCGGACGAGGTGGCGCAGCAGGTGGACGAGCCGGTCCATGGCGCCCCTCCACGGGCGAGGTCAGTGGATCAGCCAGCTCATGACGATCAGGCCGAGGAAGATGAGGATCAGGCCGCTGATGATGCCCTTTCGCAGCAATGCGCGTATGCCGCCGAACAGCAGGAGCAGGCCGAGAATGAGTACGACGAAGCTGAAGATCGACGCATCCATCCCGATGGCCCGCGCCAGGCCCCGGAGGAAGTCGTCCATCGCCGCCCAGATGCCGCCGAGGACGGTTGAAAGCAGATCGACGATGAAGCGGATCACCTTGCCGATCGCCTCGCCCAGCCAACTGAAGAAGCCGTCGTTACCCATGCTCGTTCCTTATGCGTCATGACCGTCTGGTGTTTGATCCAGGCGGCGCCCAAGGGTTCTGTATGGTTAAAAAATAACCAGATGTAAACCTGTGTCGAGTTTTTGGTTGACAGCGTCATAGCCCAAAATCAAGATGCCCAACAGCCTGAATTCCCGCGCTCGCCGTCGGGATTTCCCCTTACAAGAGGCGCGATCCACGCGTCGAAGGAAGCTCCCCATGAGTGCAACCGTAGCCGTCTCCACCCGCCACGATTGGTCCCTCGCCGACGTGCGTGCGCTGTTCGAGCAACCCTTCAACGACCTGCTGTTCCAGGCGCAGACCGTGCACCGCGCGCACTTCGACCCGAACCGCGTACAGGTCTCCACCCTGCTGTCGATCAAGACCGGTGCCTGCCCCGAAGACTGCAAGTACTGCCCCCAGTCCGGCCACTACAACACCGGCCTGGACAAGGAAAAGCTGATGGAGGTGCAGAAGGTCCTGCAGGCCGCCGCCGAGGCCAAGGCCATCGGCTCCACGCGCTTCTGCATGGGCGCCGCCTGGAAGCATCCCTCCGCCAAGGACATGCCCTACGTGCTGGAGATGGTGAAGGGCGTGAAGAAGCTCGGCCTCGAGACCTGCATGACCCTCGGCCGCCTGGACCAGGAGCAGACCCAGGCGCTCGCCGATGCCGGCCTGGACTACTACAACCACAACCTCGATACCTCGCCGGAGTTCTACGGCAACATCATCACCACCCGCACCTACGGCGAGCGCCTGCAGACCCTGGCCTACGTGCGTGAGGCGGGGATGAAGATCTGCTCCGGCGGCATCCTCGGCATGGGCGAGTCGGTGGACGACCGCGCCGGCCTGCTGATCCAGCTGGCCAACCTGCCGGAGCACCCGGAATCGGTGCCGATCAACATGCTGGTGAAGGTCAAGGGCACGCCGCTGGCCGAGGAGAAGGACGTCGACCCGTTCGACTTCATCCGTACCCTGGCCGTGGCGCGGATCATGATGCCCAAGTCCCATGTGCGCCTCTCCGCCGGTCGCGAGCAGATGAACGAGCAGATGCAGGCCCTGGCCTTCATGGCCGGCGCCAACTCGATCTTCTATGGCGAGAAACTGCTGACCACCGCCAACCCCCAGGCCGACAAGGACATGCAGCTCTTCGCCCGCCTCGGCATCAAGCCCGAGGAACGCGAGGAACACGCCGATGAAGTGCACCAGGCCGCCATCGAGCAGGCACTGGTGGAGCAGAGAGACTCCAAGCTCTTCTATAACGCTGCTGTTTAACGACGGCGAGCTGGAAGCCTGAAGCCGGAAGCTTGAAGCGGGTGGCTCGGGCTTCCAGCTTCTAGCTTCCCGCTTCGAGCTTTCTATGCCCTTCGATCTCGCTTCCCGCCTCGCCGAGCGCCGCGCCGCCGACCTCTACCGCCAGCGTCCCCTGCTGGAAAGCCCCCAGAGGCCGGATGTGGTGGTGGACGG
Organism: Pseudomonas sp. 57B-090624; assembly: GCF_003234055.1. Taxonomy (NCBI): domain Bacteria; kingdom Pseudomonadati; phylum Pseudomonadota; class Gammaproteobacteria; order Pseudomonadales; family Pseudomonadaceae; genus Pseudomonas; species Pseudomonas sp. 57B-090624. The sequence goes on along the minus strand of NZ_QKRU01000003.1, from coordinate 41,945 downwards.
CCGGGCGATGCTGGCCTTCTGTTCGAACGACTACCTGGGCCTGGCCAACCACCCCGAGGTGATCGGCGCGCTGCGTGCCGGTGCCGAGCGCTGGGGCGCTGGTGGTGGGGCCTCGCACCTGGTCATCGGTCACAGCGGGCCGCACCACGAGCTGGAACTGGCCCTGGCCGAGTTCACCGGGCGCCCGCGTGCGCTGCTGTTCTCCACCGGCTACATGGCCAACCTGGGGGCCGTCACCGCACTGGTGGGCAAGGGCGGCAGCGTGCTGGAGGACCGCCTCAACCACGCCTCCCTGCTCGATGCCGGCCTGCTGTCGGGCGCGCGCTTCTCGCGCTACCTGCACAACGATGTGGCCAGCCTCGCCGCGCGGCTGGAGAAGGCCGAAGGCGACACGCTGGTGGTCACCGATGGCGTGTTCAGCATGGATGGCGACCTCGCCGACCTGCCCGCGCTCTGTGCCAAGGCGCGGGAGCAGGGCGCCTGGGTGATGGTCGACGACGCCCATGGCTTCGGCCCGTTGGGGGCCACCGGTGGCGGCATCGTCGAGCACTTCGGCCTCGGCCTGGAGGATGTGCCCGTGCTGGTCGGCACCCTGGGCAAGGCCTTCGGCACCGCCGGCGCTTTCGTTGCGGGCAGTGAAGAGATGATCGAGACGCTGATCCAGTTCGCCCGCCCCTACATCTACACCACCAGCCAGCCGCCCGCGGTGGCCTGCGCCACGCTCAAGAGCCTGGAACTCCTGCAGAAGGAAAGCTGGCGCCGCGAGCACCTGAACGGGCTGATCCAGCGCTTCCGCGAGGGGGCCGCCGGGATCGGCCTGAGCCTGATGGACAGCCCGACGCCTATCCAGCCGATCATGGTCGGCGACAGCGCCCGGGCCCTGCGCCTCGCCGCCCTGCTGCGCGAACGCGGCATCCTCGTCGGCGCCATCCGCCCGCCGACGGTGCCGGCCGGCAGCGCGCGCCTGCGGGTGACCTTCAGCGCGTCCCACAGCGAGGCCCAGCTGGAACTGTTGCTCCAGGCGTTGTCCGAAAGCTGGAACATTCTGGCTAAGGAAGGAAGAACCGATGCGTGACCGACTCATCCTGCTGCCCGGCTGGGCGCTCGGCCCGGCTGCCCTGGAGCCCCTTCGCGATGCGCTGTACGAGCGTGCGCCGCACCTGAACATCGAGATCGAGCCACTGCCCGACCTGGCGCAGCCGGAGGCCTGGCTCGACGAGCTCGATGCGCGCCTGCCAATCGATTGCTGGCTGGCGGGATGGTCCCTCGGCGGGATGCTGGCGGCGCAACTGGCCGCCCGGCGCGATGAGTCCTGCCGTGGGCTGATCGGGCTTGCCAGCAACCTGTGTTTCCGTGCCCGCGAGGATTGGCCGAGCGCCATGCCCGGCGATGTCTTCGCCGCCTTCCACGAGGCCTTCGGCCTCGACCCCGAACTGACCCTGAAGCGCTTTCGCCTGCTGGTGAGCCAGGGCGCCAAGGACCCGCGCACCCTGGCGCGGCAACTGCAGGTCACCCAGCCGTCCACCCCGGTGGAGGTGCTCGAGGCCGGCCTGCAACTGCTGGCCGGGCTGGACACCCGTAGCGCCCTGCGTGCCTACAGCGGCCCGCAGTTGCACCTGTTCGCCGGGCGCGATGCGCTGGTGCCGGCCGCCGCCTGCCAGGCGTTGCTGGACTGGCTGCCGGATGTCGAGGCGGCGGTGATCCGCGAGGCCAGCCACGGGCTGCCGGTGGAGTGCCCGGATGCGGTCGCCGAGGCCATGCTGGCGTTCATGTTCGAAGGTGAAGATGTCTGAATCCGTCGTCGTCCCGTCGCCCGGCCTTTCGGTGGAGGCATCGCCCCTGCCGGACAAGCGCCAGGTCGCGGCCTCCTTTTCCCGCGCGGCGGCCAGCTACGACAGCGTCGCCGAGTTGCAACGGGCCGTCGGCGGTGCCTTGCTCGACAGCCTGCCCGAGGGCTTCGTCCCCGGACGCTGGCTCGACCTGGGCTGCGGCACCGGGCATTTTTCGCGGGTGCTGGCGGAGCGCTTTCCCACGGCCGAAGGCCTGGCGCTGGATATCGCCGAAGGCATGCTGCAACACGCCCGCCCACTGGGTGGGGCCCGCCACTTCGCCGCCGGCGATGCCGAGCGCCTGCCGCTCGTGGACGGTTGCCTGGATCTGGTGTTCAGCAGCCTGGCGGTGCAGTGGTGCGGTGACTTCGCGGCGGTGCTGAGCGAGGCGCGGCGGGTGTTGCGGCCGAACGGCCTGCTGGTCTTCAGCAGCCTGTGCGTCGGCACTCTGCAGGAGTTGCGCGACAGCTGGCAGGAGGTGGATGGCTTCGTCCACGTCAACCGCTTCCGTGAGTTCAGCCGCTATCAGGCGCTGTGCGCGGGCAGTGGCCTGCGTCCGCTGTTGCTGGAGCGCCGTCCTCGCGTACTGCATTTCCCCGACTTGCGCAGCCTGACCCATGAGCTCAAGGCACTGGGCGCGCACAACCTGAATCCCGGGCGCCCCGGTGGCCTGACCGGCAGGGCGCGCATGCTCGCCCTGATCGATGCCTACGAGCGTCGGCGCGATGCCGGCGGCCTGCCCGTCACCTACCAGGTCGTCCACGGCCTCTTGCGCAAGGAGCCCTGAATGAGCGCGGCCTTCTTCATCGCCGGCACCGACACCGAGATCGGCAAGACCACGGTGGCCGCGGGCTTGCTGCACGCCGCCCGCCTGGCCGGGCTGTCCACGGCGGCGAGCAAGCCGGTGGCGTCCGGCTGTGTTCCGACCCCCGCCGGCCTGCGCAACGAGGACGCCCTGGCACTGCTGGGCGAGTGCACGCTGCCGCTGGCCTACGACGAGGTCAACCCGCTGGCCTTCGCCCCCGCCATCGCGCCGCACCTGGCGGCGCGCGAGGTCGGTGTCGAGCTGGACCTGGCCGCGCTGGAAGGCCCGGTGCGGCGGATCATCGGCAAGGGGGCGGACTTCACCCTGGTCGAGGGCGCCGGTGGTTGGCGGGTGCCGCTGGCCGGCCGCGCGAGCCTTTCGGACCTGCCGATCGCACTGGGCCTGCCGGTGATCCTGGTGGTGGGTGTGCGGCTCGGCTGCATCAACCACGCATTGCTCAGTGCCGAGGCGATCCTGCGTGATGGCCTGCCGCTGGCCGGCTGGGTGGCCAACCTGGTGGACCCGGCGACCTCGCGCCTGGAAGAGAACCTCGCCACCCTGGCGGAGCGGCTTCCGGCCCCGTGCCTGGGCCGTATCCCCCGCCTGGCGGCCCCCACGCCCGCAGCCGTCGCGGCCTGCCTGGACCTGGCCCCTCTGGCGCTATAAGCAGAACGGCGTCCATAGCCTTTTGTTTGTACGTTTTTTAGACGTTTTCTGCTTCAATTACGTCGTTGATCTCTTGTTTCGAGGTTGGTGATGGAAATCTCCGGTAGTGCCTTCAGCGCAGGATTGAGTGCTCTGCAATCGGGCCAGCGTCGTATCGACCAGGCCGGTGCGGATATCGCGGGCTCGTCCGTGCAGCGCAACCAGCAGGCCCCCAGCGCCCGAGTCCAGGAATTCAACGATGTCGACCAGGCGAGCAACCTGGTGGACCTCAACGTCGGCAAGTTCCAGGCGGAAGCCGGAGCCCAGGTGATCAAGACCGCTGACGATGTACTCGGAACCCTGATCGACACCCGTGCCTGACTGACGGCTTCCCGACTGCGATAGCGGCGGTGGCCTGGCGCGGGCAGGGAGGGCCCCATGCGGATCGGCAGTGCTGCATATCTCCCTTCGTCGGCGAGGACGCTCCTGCCCACGCGCGGCGCGGTTGACAGCGTTGCATCCGAATCCTCTTCCCCCCTTCGTGATCCCGCCTCTTCCGGCGAACTGGCTTCCTCATCCGAAACGCGTGCTGCCGATGCGCGCGGCGCAGGTGCATCCGCCACGCGCCAGACCCGTCAGCAGGAGCAACAGGACCTGCAGGAAATCGCCGAGCTGGCCGCGCGGGACCGAGAAGTCCGCGCCCATGAGCAGGCCCATGCCTCGGTAGGTGCCGCCTACGCGGGCTCACCCAGCTACACCTTCAAGCGCGGGCCGGACGGCCAATCCTATGCCGTGGGCGGCGAAGTGGGGATCGACGTCAGTGCCGTTGCCGGTGATCCCGAGGCCACCTTGCGCAAGATGGAGGTGGTGCAACGCGCGGCGCTGGCGCCGGCCGATCCCTCCGCACAGGACCGCCGTGTCGCCGCCGAGGCTGCCGCTAAGGCCGCTCAGGCGCTGGTCGAGCTCGGCCAGCTGCGCCGCGAGGAAGCCGCCGAGGAAACCGCTCGCAAGGCCGAGGCGCGCGCCGAGACGGACGACGCCTCCGAAGCGTCCCCACCGGGCGCCACTCAGGAGCTTGGGCTCTACCTCCAGGTCGCTCGCTCCGACGCCCCCGGGCCCCTGCTGGATATCCGCGCCTGAGCCGCGACAGGCGGATGCTTGACAAGGGAATGGCGTAAACGTATGTTTCAAACACCTGTTTGATTGTCGGGCGGCCAGCGTGCAACCGACAGCGACTACCGTGATGTTGTAAGCGACCGATGTGCCGGTCACCTTAACTAGGAACCCACCGTAGAGGTTTACTGCTATGCCTGATTACAAGGCCCCCTTGCGTGATATCCGCTTCGTTCGTGACGAACTGCTCGGCTACGAAGCGCACTATCAGAGCCTGCCTGGCTGCCAGGACGCCACCCCGGACATGGTCGACGCCATTCTCGAGGAAGGTGCAAAGTTCTGTGAGCAGGTGATCGCTCCGCTGAACCGCGTGGGTGACACCGAGGGCTGCACCTGGAGCGAGTCCGGCGTGAAAACCCCGACCGGCTTCAAGGAAGCCTACAAGCAGTTCGTAGAAGGCGGCTGGCCGAGCCTGGCCCATGACGTCGACCACGGCGGTCAGGGCCTGCCCGAGTCGCTCGGCCTGGCCATCAGCGAAATGGTCGGCGAGGCCAACTGGTCCTGGGGCATGTACCCCGGCCTGTCCCACGGCGCGATGAACACCCTGTCCGCCCATGGCACCGACGACCAGAAACACACCTACCTGACCAAGCTGGTCTCCGGCGAGTGGACCGGCACCATGTGCCTGACCGAGCCGCACTGCGGTACCGACCTGGGCATGCTGCGCACCAAGGCCGAGCCCCAGGCCGATGGTTCCTACAAAGTCACCGGCACCAAGATCTTCATCTCCGCCGGTGAGCACGACATGGCCGACAACATCGTCCATATCGTCCTGGCCCGCCTGCCCGATGCACCGGCCGGCACCAAAGGCATCTCCCTGTTCATCGTGCCGAAGTTCCTGCCGAACGCCGAAGGCGGCGTGGGCGAGCGCAATGCCGTGGCCTGTGGCTCCATCGAACACAAGATGGGCATCCACGGCAACGCCACCTGCGTGATGAACTTCGACGGCGCCACCGGCTTCCTGATCGGCCCGGCGAACAAAGGCCTGAACTGCATGTTCACCTTCATGAACACCGCTCGCCTGGGTACCGCGCTGCAAGGCCTGGCCCATGCCGAGATCGGCTTCCAGGGTGGCCTGAAATACGCTCGCGAGCGCCTGCAGATGCGTGCCCTGACCGGCCCGAAAGCGCCCGAGAAGCCCGCTGACCCGATCATCGTCCACCCGGACGTGCGTCGCATGCTGCTGACCATGAAGGCCTTCGCCGAAGGCAACCGTGCGATGGTGTACTTCACCGCCAAGCAGGTCGACATCGTCAAGTACAGCCAGAACGAGGAAGAGAAGAAAGCCGCCGACGCGCTGCTGGCCTTCCTGACCCCGATCGCCAAGGCGTTCATGACCGAAGTCGGCTTCGAGTCGGCCAACCATGGCGTGCAGATCTACGGCGGCCACGGCTTCATCGCCGAGTGGGGCATGGAGCAGAACGTTCGCGACAGCCGCATCTCCATGCTGTACGAAGGCACCACCGGCATCCAGGCGCTGGACCTGCTGGGTCGCAAGATCCTCATGACCCAGGGCGAAGCGCTGAAGGGCTTCACCAAGATCGTCCACAAGTTCTGCCAGGCGAACGAAGGCAACGAAGCCGTCAAGGAATTCGTCGAGCCCCTGGCCAAGCTGAACAAGGAGTGGGGCGACGTCACCATGAAGGTCGGCATGGCCGCGATGAAAGATCGCGAAGAAGTCGGTGCCGCCTCCGTGGACTACCTGATGTACTCCGGTTACGCCTGCCTGGCCTACTTCTGGGCCGACATGGCCCGCCTGGCTGCCGAGAAACTGGCTGCCGGCGAAGGCGATGCCGCCTTCTACAAGGCCAAGCTGCAGACCGCGCGCTTCTACTTCAAGCGCATCCTGCCGCGTACCCGTACCCACGTCGAAACCATGCTGTCCGGCGCCAACAACCTGATGGACCTGGCCGAAGAAGACTTCGCCCTCGGTTACTAAGGTTCAGCGCTGTACGAAGGAGCCCGCCGCAAGGCGGGCTTTTTCTTTGGCGCGAATAGACCGGGAAAGGCTCGCGAAAGCGCGACGATAGCGGCGTTTCGTCGCCTGGACGGGTGCGTGGCCCTGGCAGAAATGCAATCATATGGCCAGCTCCCCATCCCCTTTCGACACCTGTCTGGATCAGCATCAGTGCGGTCTCTCTCGTCATTTCGCGTCAGCCATTTCGTCCCGCCCCTGGCCCTGATCCTGGCCGGCGGCGTGATGGGCTCGCTGCCGGGCATGACCGAGTTCTTCGTCTCGCTGTTCAACGTACTGCCCACGCTCCTGCTGCTGCTCGGTGGTTCCTTCTGCGCCGCCTATGGCCGCCTGCGCCAGCTGTTCCTGCTGCTGATCCTCTACCTCGCCTACTACCTGCTCGACACCCAGGTCGACTACTACCAGGCCGAGCGTGTGGTCCGCGAAGACGCGGCGCTGGTGTTCCACCTCAGCAGCCTGCTGCTGCCGCTGCTGTTCGGCCTGTTCGGTTGCTGGCAGGAGCGCACCCACCTGCTCCAGGACTTCGTCGCCCGGGGGGCGGTGATCCTCGCCGTGGTGGGCGTTGCCGTCACCCTCGGCCGCAGCTACCCCGAGTCCCTGCTGCCGGTGCTCACTGCCGTGCATTGGCCGCTGCTGCATGGCACCTGGATGAGCCTGATCCAGCTTTCCTACTTCGCCTTCGTCGGCGCGCTGATCGCCCTCGCCGTCACCTATGCCCGCCAGCCCCGCCCGCAGCACGCCGCGCAGCTGCTGGCCCTGCTCGGCATCTGGTGGATGCTGCCCAAGGTCTTCGTCCTGCCCCACGCGCTGCACGCCATGAGCAGCCTGGCGATGCTCGCGCTGACCGCCTCGGTGGCCCACGAGGCCTACCAGATGGCCTTCCGCGACGAACTCACCGGGCTGCCCGGCCGCCGAGCCCTGAACGAACGCCTGCAACGCCTCGGGCGCAACTACGTGCTGGCGATGACCGACGTCGACCACTTCAAGAAATTCAACGACACCTACGGCCACGATGTCGGCGACCAGGTGCTGCGCATGGTCGCCGCGCGCCTGAAGAAGGTCACCGGCGGCGGCAAGGCGTACCGCTATGGTGGCGAGGAATTCACCATCGTCTTCGCCGGCAAGACCATGGAGGAATGCCAGCCGCACCTGGAGGCCGTGCGCGAGTCGATCGAAAACTACGCCATGCAACTGCGCGACAAGGACAGTCGCCCCAAGAGCGACGAGCAGGGCCGCAGCAAGCGCAGCGGCGCCGCCGGGCAGAGCGTCTCGGTCACCATCAGCATCGGCGTCGCCGAGCGCGATGCCGAGCAGCGCACCCCCGAGGAGGTCATCAAGGTGGCCGACCAGGCGCTCTACAGCGCCAAGAGCGCGGGGCGCAACCGCGTGTTCCTGCATGGGCAGAACCGCCGTGGCGCGGTGCGGGTGCGCAAGGCCGGCGCCTAGCGCAGCAGGTTATGGCGCTGCATTCAGCGCCGGCAGCTTCGTTGTCCGGGGCCCGGGCGCGCAGTAGGGTCGGCTGATTGGCGCCGACCCTGGCGCTCGCCCAAGGAGAACCCTGCCATGCCCGAGTACAAGGCCCCCCTGCGCGACATGCGCTTCTTGATCGACGAAGTCTTCGATTTCCCGGCGACCTACGCCGCCATCGGTGCCAGCGACGCCACCCCGGACATGGTCTCGGCGATCCTCGAAGAGGGTGCCAAGTTCTGCGAGCAGGTGCTCTCGCCCATCAACCGCTCCGGCGACGAGGAAGAGTGCCAGTGGAACGACGGCGTGGTGACCACGCCCAAGGGCTTCAAGGAAGCCTTCGCCCAGTACGTGGAAGGGGGCTGGAACGGCCTGGCCGCCGACCCGGCCTACGGCGGCCAGGGCCTGCCTCATTCCCTCGGTCTGATCATCAGCGAGATGGTCGCCTCCAGTAACCAGTCCTGGGCCATGTACCCCGGCCTCACCCACGGCGCCATGTCGGCCATCCACGCCCACGGCACCGAGGAACAGAAGCAGACCTACCTGACCCGCATGACCGAAGGCCGCTGGACCGGCACCATGTGCCTCACCGAGCCCCACTGCGGCACCGACCTGGGCATCATCAAGACCCGCGCCGTGCCCCAGGCCGACGGCAGCTACGCGGTCAGCGGCACCAAGATCTTCATCTCCGCCGGCGAGCACGACATGAGCGAGAACATCGTCCACCTCGTCCTCGCCAAGCTGCCCGACGCGCCCGCCGGCACCAAGGGCATCTCCCTGTTCATCGTGCCCAAGTTCATGCCCGCCGCCGATGGCGGCGTCGGTGCGCGCAACGCCGTCTCCTGCGGGTCCATCGAGCACAAGATGGGCATCAAGGCCTCCGCCACCTGCGTGATGAACTTCGACGCCGCCACCGGCTACCTGATCGGCGAGGCCAACAAGGGCCTCAACTGCATGTTCACCATGATGAACCACGCCCGCCTGGGCACCGGCATGCAGGGCCTCTGCCTCGGCGAGGCCAGCTACCAGGGCGCCGTGCGCTACGCCAACGACCGCCTGCAGATGCGCGCGCTCACCGGGCCGAAAGCCCCGGAGAAGGCCGCCGACCCGATCATCGTGCACCCCGACGTGCGCCGCATGCTGCTGACCATGAAGGCCTTCAACGAAGGCAACCGCGCGCTCTCCTACTTCACCGCCCAACTGCTCGACATCGCCCACGGCAGCCAGGATGCCGAGCAACGCCAGGAAGCCGACGACCTGCTGGCCTTCCTCACCCCCATCTGCAAGGCCTTCATGACCGAGACCGGGCTGGAGGCCACCAACCTCGGCATGCAGGTGTTCGGCGGCCACGGCTACATCCGCGAGTGGGGCATGGAGCAACTGGTGCGCGACTGCCGCATCGCCCCCATCTACGAAGGCACCAACGGCATCCAGGCCCTCGACCTGCTCGGTCGCAAGGTGCTCGGCAGCCAGGGCAAGCTGCTGCGCGGCTTCACCAAGCGCGTGCACAGGTTCTGCCAGGCCCAGGCCGAGCACCCGCAGTTCAAGGGGCAGGTCGCCGAACTGGCGCGCCTCAACCAGCAGTGGGGCGAGCTGACCCAGAAGGTCGGCATGGCCGCCATGAAGAACCCGGACGAAGTGGGGGCCGCCTCCGTCGACTACCTCATGTACTCCGGCTACATCGTGCTCGCCTGGTTCTGGCTGCAGATGGCCGTGGTCGCCCAGGCCAAGCTCGATGCCGGCACCAGCGAGGCCGCGTACTACCAGACCAAGCTGGCCACCTTCGATTTCTACTTCAAGCGCCTGCTGCCGCGCACCACCGCCCATCAGGCGGGGGTCGAGGCCGGCAGCGACTGCCTGATGGCCCTGCCGGCCGAACAGTTCGCGCTCTGAGCGTCTACTCTCGGTGTATCCAGGGGCCCGCCACGTGCGGGCCCTTTTCATCGGGCTTGCCGTTTGTGACTGTTCGATAACATATGGTCACGCAACGACCCTATGTGTCTCAAAAGTTGTTCGGGTACACTGCCGGCCTGTTCCGTGAAACCGGCCTTCCCGGCCACCTGTAGAGTTCCTGCGAGGTTTTGCACATGGCTGACTACAAAGCGCCCCTGCGCGATATGCGCTTCGTCCTCAATGAAGTTTTCGAGGTCGCCAAGCTCTGGGCTGAACTGCCCGCCCTGGCCGAGACCGTCGATGCGGAAACCGCCTCCGCGATCCTCGAAGAGGCCGGCAAGGTCACCGGCGGCGTCATCGCCCCGCTGAACCGTTCCGGCGACGAGGAAGGCTGCCAGTGGAACGACGGCGTGGTCAGCACCCCGGCCGGCTTCCCCGAGGCCTACAAGACCTACGCCGAAGGCGGCTGGGTCGGCGTCGGTGGCGATCCGGTCTTCGGCGGCATGGGCATGCCCAAGGCGATCTCCGCCCAGGTCGAGGAAATGGTCAACTCGGCCAACCTCTCCTTCGGCCTCTACCCCATGCTCACCGCCGGTGCCTGCCTGTCGATCAACGCGCACGCCAGCGAAGAGCTCAAGGAAAAGTACCTGCCGAACATGTACGCGGGCGTCTGGGCCGGTTCCATGTGCCTGACCGAACCCCACGCTGGCACCGACCTGGGCATCATCCGCACCAAGGCCGAACCCCAGGCCGACGGCAGCTACAAGCTCACCGGCACCAAGATCTTCATCACCGGTGGCGAGCACGACCTCACCGAGAACATCATCCACCTGGTCCTGGCCAAGCTGCCCGACGCGCCTGCCGGCCCGAAAGGCATCTCGCTGTTCCTGGTGCCCAAGTTCATGGTCAACGCCGACGGCTCCCTGGGTGAGAAGAACGCCCTGTCCTGCGGCTCCATCGAACACAAGATGGGCATCAAGGCCTCCGCCACCTGCGTCATGAACTTCGATGGCGCCACCGGCTGGATCGTCGACGCCCCCAACAAGGGCCTGGCCGCCATGTTCACCATGATGAACTACGAGCGCCTGGGCGTCGGCATCCAGGGCCTGGCCTCCGGCGAGCGTTCCTACCAGAGCGCCGTCGAATACGCCCGCGACCGCATCCAGAGCCGCGCCCCGACCGGCGCGGTCGCCAAGGACAAGGCCGCCGACCCGATCATCGTGCACCCCGACGTGCGTCGCATGCTGCTGACCATGAAGGCCGCCAACGAAGGTGGCCGTGCCTTCTCCACCTACGTCGCCATGCAGCTGGACACCGCCAAGTACAGCGAAGACCCCGTCGTGCGCAAACGCGCCGAGGAAATGGTCGCCCTGCTGACCCCCGTCGCCAAGGCCTTCCTCACCGACCTCGGCCTGGAAACCACCGTCCACGGGCAGCAGATCTTCGGCGGCCACGGCTTCATCCGCGAATGGGGCCAGGAGCAACTGGTGCGTGACGTGCGCATCACCCAGATCTACGAAGGCACCAACGGCATCCAGGCCCTGGACCTCGTCGGCCGCAAGGTCGTCGGCAGCGGTGGCGCGTTCTACAAGCACTTCTCCGACGAGATCAAGGCCTTCACCGGCAGCGCCTCCGCCGACCTGGCCGAGTTCGTCCAGCCGCTGAACGCCGCCATCGCCAACCTCGACGACCTGACCGCCTGGCTGCTGGAACGCGCCAAGTCCAACCCCAACGAGATCGGCGCCGCCTCGGTCGAGTACCTGCACGCCTTCGGCTACACCGCCTACGCCTACATGTGGGCACTGATGGCCAAGGCTGCACTGGGCAAGGAAGGCCAGGACGAGTTCTACGCCAGCAAGCTCGGCACCGCGCGCTTCTACTTCGCCCGTCTGCTGCCGCGCATCCACTCCCTGACCGCCTCGGTGAAAGCCGGTAGCGAGTCGCTGTACCTGCTGGACGCCGCCCAGTTCTAAGCGGCCCCCGCAAACGAAAAAGCCCCGCCGATGCGGGGCTTTTTCATTTGAGCGTGGGAAACCGCGTCTTCAGGACGTGGTCATGAGTCATCGGCTCTGTGCCTGTGACGGTTCGCGCCGAGGGCTGACAGGATGAGCTCGTGCCGTAGGGTGTGCCGTGCGCACCGCCGCTCGGTGCTTCCGGCGAGTCCCAGGTGCGCGCAGCACACCCTACGTTCGGAGTGAGCGACGGCTGCAGGCTCCGAAGCCTGGTTGCGCCCCTTCAATCCGCAATCAGCCTGTCCACCAGGCCCGGGTCGTCGATGAAGCGGTTACGGGTGCCCTGCAATGCGGCGATCTGCTCGTTGCGTGCGCGTTCCTCGGCGTCCACCGGGTCCAGGCGGTGCCACTCCTTGAACATCTGCACCTGGCCGACGATGGGCAGGCCGTATTCGATATGCATGTAGAAGATGGCCCGGGCCACGTTGCCCTTGGCGGCATCGCGGGGCTCCACCAGCTGGAAGCTGGTCTTGAGATCGCACTCGGCGCCGAACTTGCTCGGCACATCGCCCACCATGCCGAACAGCGCATTGCGCCGCGCCAGCTCGACCCGCGCCAGCTCCGGGTAGAGGTTGTGCAGGTCGGCGAGCATGAAGGGGTATTGCGCGTTGGCGCTCTTGCACTGGCTGTCGGTGACGCAGCGCAGCGCGCTCTTGATCTGCTTGATGGAATAGACCGGGCTGGCTGCCAGCAGGCCGCTTTCACCGGTGAAGGCCTTGCCGCAATACAGCGTGGTGCCGGCGCCCGCATAGAGCTGTGGCCAGAAGACCTGGCTCACGGCCGCCTTGGGGTCGGGGAGCCTGTCCTGGCCACCGGCAAGGGCGGTGGTGGCGATGAAAGGGGTGAGGCAGCAAAGGGCAATCGCAACTACGCGCATGGTCATGACCCCAGTCGACCGCACCGAAAAGGCCGGCCATATCATTCTTGTAGGACAACCGAGTCTATCAAGCGACTATTCTGAAGACAAAGCCTACCGATCGCTTGCTTGGTTGCTGCATGGCCTCTGGAACGGGGCATTCCGCCGAGGTGATGGCCTTTTGTGATCAGGTCGTCAAACCTCTATTTTGTAAGATATTGCTTACATTTTCTGAAGGCGTTCTCTGCTTCCGCCTACATGTCTGCAGGACTAATCTTCACTCCATAGGGACGTAGCGCAGGAAGCGCACTGAAAAACAGGGACTACGCCGGATTTCCGCCAGGATGGTGGGTAGATCAGGGATGTCAGGGATACAAGTCTGCAAAAACCTCGCTTCGGCGGGGTTTTTCTTTTTCCGGGCCCGGCATCACGCGGCGGGGGGCACCAGGTTCTCCAGCAGTGCCTGCAGCAGCTCCAGCGTCGCCTGCTGGCGCTGGGCATCGCGGAATACCAGCCCCACCTTCAACGGCACGCGGGGCTCGCTCAGGGGCTTCCACAGCAGCGCCTGGTTGGCATGCAACTGCCGCGCGCGGCCGGGCAGCACCGTGGCCAGGCGCGTATGCGGCAGGCTGTCGAGGATGCCGGCCATGTGGTTCAGCTCCGCCTGCACCTGAGGGCGGCGGCCAATCAGCGCCAACTGCTCCTGCCAGATCTGCCGCACGCGGAACTCCTCCCCCAGCAGCAGCATCGGCAACTCCGCGGCCTGGGCCAGCGAGACCTTGCGGAACTCCTTCAGCGGGTGCTCCTCGGGAATCACCAGCTGCAGCTCGTCCTCGTACAGCAACTGGCTGTGCAGCCCCGGCTGGCGCGGCGGCAGGAAACCGATGCCGATATCCAGATTGCCGGTCAGTAGCCGCCGCTCGATGTCCAGGCCCGACAGCTCGTAGATCTGCACCACCAGGTGCGGCTGGGCTTCGCGCAGGCGCTCCAGCAGCAGCGGCACCAGGCTCGCGTTGACCGTCTGCAGCACCCCGATGGCCAGGCTGCGGGGCGATTGGCCACGGAAGTTGCGCAACGCCTCGCGTGCCCGCTCCATGCCGTCGAGCAGCGGCAGCGCATGGTTGTAGAGCGTGTGCGCGGCGAGGGTCGGCAGCAGGCGCTTGCCGGTGCGCTGGAACAGGCTCACGTCCAGCCCCTGCTCCAGCTGGCGGATCTGCTGGGAGAGCGCCGGCTGGGAAATGCTCAGGCGCTCGGCGGCGCGGCCGACATGGCCTTCCTCGTAGAGCGCGACGAAATAGCGGAGCTGGCGGAAATCCATAAGAGTTACTTATCGAAGAAACTGAAAAATCGAAATGTCATGCGCAGCGGCAAGGCCCTAGTCTAGCGGCCATAGAACCTGGTTCAAGCGCTGGAGCACGACATGCAGGGCCTGGAAGTAAAGGGTGTATTCATAGGCAAAGCCGAAGATATCGGCGGTGGACTCAGCAGCGCCATCGACAAGCGCCCGGTGGAACACCGGCTCTGGCTCTGGCCCCAGGGCCTGGGCAGCGACGAGCAGGGCGACCCGCGCTTCCACGGCGGCCCCGAGCGCGCCCTGCACCACTACCCGGCCGAGCACTACCGCTACTGGCGCAAGCACTACCGCCATCTCGCCTGGAAGGCACCGTCCTTCGGCGAGAACCTCTCCACCTACGGCCTCATCGAAGAGCAGGTGTGCATCGGCGACAGCTTCCGCTGGGGCGAAGCCATCATCCAGGTCAGCCAGCCGCGTTCCCCCTGCTACCGCCTGAGCCGTCGCTGGGGCATCGAGGAACTGCCGCGCCTGGTGCAGGACACCGGTCGCTGCGGCTGGTTCTACCGCGTGTTGCGACCCGGCTTCGTCAGCACCGAAGATCGCCTCTCGCTGCTCGACCGCCCGCATCCGGAACTCAGCGTCGCCCGTGCCGTGCGTGCCTACTTCCACGAGCCCCTGGAGCGCGAGGGCCTGCACCTGCTGCAGGCCTGCGAAGCCCTGAGCGGCCGCTGGCGCGATGGTGCCGCGCGGCGCCTGGCCAGCGGCCAGGTCGAAGACTGGAATGCACGCCTGCACGGCCTGCCGCTGGAGGGCATGCGCGCATGAGCGACTACCAGATCAACCTGGAACGTCACGGCGTGCTGCTCGCCACCCTGGAGGTGAGCCAGGCGCGCTACGTGGAAACCACCGCCCTGTTGCGCGAGCGTTTTCCCCTCGCCGACGGCTTCGGCCTGCGCATCCGCCGTCGCCGCGAGCTGCGCCGCATCCTCGAACAGGGCCCGGAAGGCCTGCGCCTGCTGGGTATCGAATACCGCCATGAAGAGGTCCCCGACCATGCGTGACCCCCTCGCCGGCCTGCGCCTGATGCGCACCGTCGAACGCCCGCCCCAGGTCTTCGTGCGGGGCCAGGGCTCCTGGCTGTGGGACGCCGACGGCCGCGCCTACCTGGACTTCACCCAGGGCTGGGCGGTCAACAGCCTCGGCCACAGCCCCGGCGTGGTGGTGGAGGCGCTCAAGCGCCAGGCTGAGGCCCTGATCAACCCGGGTCCCGCCTTCTACAACCGCGGCATGCTCAAGCTCGCCTCGCGCCTGTGCCAGGCCAGCGGCAGCGACCAGGTCTACTTCCTCAACAGTGGCGCCGAAGCCAACGAGGGCGCGATCAAGCTCGCGCGCAAATGGGGCCAGCTGCACCGGGGCGGCGCCTACGGCATCGTCACCACCGGCAACAGCTTCCACGGCCGCACCCTCGCCACCCTGTCCGCCTCCGGCAAGCCGGCCTTCCAGGCCCTGTTCGAGCCCAAGGTGCCCGGCTTCACCAAGGTGCCGTTCAACGACCTCGACGCCCTGCGCGCTGCCGTCGACGACAGTGTCGTAGCGGTGATGCTGGAGCCGGTGCAGGGCGAGGCCGGGGTCATCCCCGCCACCCTCGAATACCTGCAGGGCGCCGAACGCCTGTGCCGCGAGCGCGGCGTGCTGCTGATCCTCGACGAGGTGCAGACCGGCATCGGCCGCTGCGGCGCCCTGCTGGCCGAAGACCTCTACGGCGTACGCGCCGACATCATCACCCTCGGCAAGGGCCTGGGCGGCGGCGTGCCCCTGGCTGCACTGCTCGCCCGGGGCAACGCCTGCTGCTTCGAGCCGGGCGAGCAGGGCGGCACCTACCACGGCAACGCGCTGATGACCGCCGCCGGCCTCGCCGTGCTCAACACCGTGCTGGAGCCGGGCTTCCTCGAACAGGTGCGCGATGTCGCCCAGCACCTGCGCGAAGGCCTCGCCCGCGTCGCCCGCCGCCATGGCCACGGTCCCTTGCGCGGGCATGGCCTGCTGATTGGCATGCCGCTGATCGAGCAGCGCGCCGACGCCGTGGTCCGTGCCGCACTCGACGAAGGCCTGCTGATCAACGGCCTGGCCAGCGACTGCCTGCGCTTCTCCCCGGCGCTCACCGTCAGCCACGCCAACGTCGACGAGATGCTCAAGCGCCTCAACCGCGCCTTCGCCCTGGCCAAGGGCAAACACAAGGAGCCCGCCTGATATGCGCGTCGCCATCCTCCAGCACGTCCCCTTCGAAGGCATCGGCCGTATCGCCCAATGGCTCGACCTGCGCTCGGCCCAGGTGCGCCTGCACTACCTCTATGCCGGCTGCCCGTTGCCGGAGCTGGAGGCCTTCGAGCTGCTGATCGTCATGGGCGGGCCGATGAGCGTCCACGACGAGGCCGTGCTGCCCTGGCTCGCTGGCGAGAAGGCGCTGATCCGCGCGGCCCTGGCCGCTGAAAAACGCGTGCTGGGCATCTGCCTGGGCGCCCAGCTGCTGGCCGAAGCCCTCGGCGCGCAGGTGCGCGCCGGGCAGGTCGAGATCGGCTGGTGGCCCATGGAGAAACACGCCCTCGCCGAGCACTCGCCGCTGGGCCGCATGCTGCCGCAGCGCCTCATGGCCATGCACTGGCACGGCGAGACCTTCGACCTGCCGGCGGGTGCCATCCCGCTCTATGGTTCGGCTGCCTGCGCCAACCAGGGCTTCGTCTGGAAGGAGCGCGCCATCGGCCTGCAATGCCACCTGGAAAGCACGCCCGAAAGCATCCACGAACTGCTCGAAGCCTGCCCCGACGACCTGGCGCTGAATGGCTCGGTGGAAAGCGCCGCCGCCATCCGCGACGGCTTCCCCCACTGCAGCGCCCTGGCGCCGACGCTGTTCCGCCTGCTCGACTACCTCACCGGCCCCCACGCCGTGCTGACCTGACCCTGTCCCCTCGAGTCCGTTTTCTCAACCGCCCGGTGGCCCTGCCCTTTGCCCCGGGCGGTCTTTCATTCCAGGCACCGGTCAACAAGGCGCGCTGTTTCAGTGGGCCCCCGCGTTCGCGAGGGTGACGAGGTGGCGGGGAGCCGTCGGCGCGCCGTCAACTCCGAGCTGGCGTGGATCGCTGAAGGGCATAGCGAGCGGAGCGCGCTCCTGCGGGTGCGATCCTGCATCCCGAGCACCAGGCCGCGCGGATTCGACCGTGGCTTCCACGTCCCCCCTCCCGTCATCCCCGCGAACGCGGGGAACCACTGAACCCGCTTCGCCAGCCAGATAAGGGGCGGTCAGGGCCGATAGAGTTCCGGCCGGCGGTCGTGCAGGTAGGTGATCGCGGCGCGCGAGGTCTGCAGGGCTTCGTGGGCGAGGTCGGCCAGCAGCAGGGTCTCGTCGCGGCCGGCGCGGGCGGTCTGTTCGCCGTCCGGGCCGTTGAGGCTGGAGAGGCCGCAATAGCGGATGGCCCCCTCGGCGCCGCAGTAGTTGGCGTAGGCGAGGTAGCACTGGCTCTCGTAGGCGCGGGTGCGCACCAGCACGTCGCAGACGAAATCGTACGGCACCATGTTGGCGGTGGGCACCAGCACCAGCTCGGCGCCGGCCATGGCCAGGCGCCGCACGTTCTCGGGGAATTCCACGTCGTAGCAGATCAGCACGCCGAGCTTCCAGCCTTCCAGCTCGATGATCGGGCAGGGCGCCTCGCCCGGGCTGAACAGGCCCCGGTCCAGCTCGCCGAACAGGTGGGTCTTGCGGTAGTTGCCCCGGCGCTCGCCCCGCGCGTCGATCAGTTGCGCCGAGTTGAACAGGGCGCCGTCAGCGCCCCGTTCCGGGTAGCCGTAAAGAATGGCGATGCCTTGCTCGCGGGCGATGGCGGCGATGCGCTGCGCCCAGGGGCCATCGCTGGGCTGGGCCAGGGTCTGCGCCGCCGCGCGGCCGATGTTGTAGCCGCTCAGGTACATCTCCGGGCCCACCAGCAGGCGTGCGCCGCGCCGCGCTGCCTCGGCCGCCTGGCGGTGCAGGCGCGCGAGGTTGGCCTCCGGGTCCAGCGGCAGGGGCGGGCACTGGTAGAGGGCGATGCGCATGGCGTCTCTCCTGGTCATTCCGGCAGGGCGATGGGGCCGAGTTCGGCGAACACATCGCCCGGGCCGGGGTTGTCGGCGTGGGTGGCACCGCCGTAGTGCCTCATGATCCCCCACACCGCGTTGAGCGAGGTCTGCACCGCGCCCTCCACCCAGGCCGGGGTCCAGGACACGTCGTCACCGGCGATGAACATGCCCTTGTGCTCGGCGGGCATGTCGTCCTGCATGAAGTGCGCGTACATGCGCTGGTTGTAGCGGTAGTGGCCCGGCAGCGCGCCCTTGAAGGCGCCGAGGAAGTGCGGGTCCGCCTCCCAGGAGACGGTGATCGGGTCGCCGATGATGTGGCTGGCGATGTCCACGTCCGGGTAGATCTTCTTCAGCGCGTCCAGCGCCAGCTTCACCCGCTTCTCGATGGGCTGCGGGAGCATCTTCAGCGCGTCGCTCATCCAGGAGTAGGAGAGGCAGATCACCCCCGGCTTGTCGTCGCCGTTGTCGAACAGGTAGGTGCCGCGGGTCAGGCGGTCGGTGAGCGTCATGCTCATGGTGTCGCGGCCGGTGACCGGGTCCTTGTCCTTCCAGAAGGGCCGGTCGACCATCACGAAGGTCTTCGACGACTGCATGTAGCGGGTGCGGTCCAGGGCCATCCACATCTTTTGCGAGAACAGCGATTCCTCGCATTCGATCTGGGTGGTCAGCAGCCAGCTCTGGCAGGTGGTCAGCACGGCCGCGTAGTGGCGGGTGTCGCCCCAGGCGTCGGTCACCGCCAGCTGGCCGTCGGCGGCGCGGGCGATGCGCTTCACCCCCGGGCGCGGCGCGCCGTTGTGCAGGGACGAAAGGCTGGTGCCGGTCGGCCAATGGGCCATGCGCTCCGGCACGTGGCGCCAGATGCCCAGCGGCACCTGCTGCACGCCGCCCACCACCAGGTGCTGGTGGTCGTCGCAGTTGGTCATCACCACGCGGAAGATCTCCAGCATGGAGTTGGGGAAGTCCGAGTCCCAGCCGCCGGTGCCGAAGCCCACCTGGCCGAACACCTCGCGGTGGTGGAACGACAGCTTGGCGAAGGCCTTGGAGGTGGCGACGAAGTCGTAGAAGGTGCGGTCGTCCCAGAGTGGCACCAGGCTGTTCCACAGTGCTTTCAGGCGCTTGGTGTCGCGGTCGCGGATGGCCTGCTGGATCTCGCTGAACTGCGCGCCGTCCTCCAGGGCATCGGCCCAGGCATCGGCCACCTCGCGGAACAGCGCCGGCAGGTCGGCCATCTTCTCGGCGTAGTAGGTCTTGCCCTCGAGGTCGATCACCGTGCTGCCGGAGGCCGGCGTCAGCGGGTTGGGGAAGGGGCGGGTCTCAAGGCCCAGCTTGTCGACGTAGTGGTAGAAGGCCGTGGACGACACCGGGAAGCGCATGCCGCCCAGCTCCGCGATGATCCCCTCGGTGCCCTCGAAGCTCTGCGAGCGCAGGCGCCCACCCATCTTCGAGGCCTCGTACACCACGGGCTTGAGGCCCAGCTTCATCAGCTCGTAGGCGGCCACCAGCCCGGCGATGCCGGCGCCGACGATGGCCACTTCCTCGCCCTGGCGCTCGACGGGGATGCTGCCCAGGCCGGCGGGGTGCTCGATCCAGTCATCGAAGGCGAAGGGAAAGTCGGGGCCGAAGATGGTGATCGGCTTCTTGCCGTCGGCGGGGTGGCGATTGGTGGTGTGCATGGCGACCTGAAGAATGAGAGGGCTGTCTGGGCAGCGTTGGCGTCATTCTAGGGAGGCTGTTTTTCGTCCATAAGACGTTTTGTGTCGTCAATAAGCCTGTTTTTATAGCGAAATGACGATCATTTGGATCGTTATGACGAAGTTCCATCCCGCCCAGCCAGGCAGCGACGGAAAATTCATCCATGCATAGAGACAAGTCTTCCAACAGGGCAAGACGCGCGCGGGCCGGGTGCCGGTATGGATCGGCGATCATCCGGGCCTTCGAATCCGAAACACCGGGAGATGCCTCATGCACGCTGGGCTCGTTCGTTCATTCATCCTTTCCTTCTCGATACTGGTGATCAGCCAGCAGCCTGCGTGGGGGATCACGGCCTACTGCAAGATGGCTGCCGGGGCGCCCCCGACCATGGCCCCCCTGCCACCGGAACTGGTGGTGCCGCGCGACGCGCCGGAGGGCCTCGTGCTGTTCGATACCCAGCGCTGGATCCAGGGCGGCAAGGCGGAAGTCGACTGCGGCGGGTTCCTGCAGCACGGCGACCTCTGGCTGCGCCGGGGCTTTCTCAGCGGGGCGAGCGTTCCCGGGCATGCGAACGTCTACCCGAGCGGGGTGCCGGGTGTCGGCATCCGCGTGGCCTGGTCGCGGGATGCCAACACGCTGCCGGCGCAGATGAGCGGCGGCGAGTTCATGAACTCGCCGCGCAAGACGGACGCGCTGGCCTGGGGCCGCTACACCCCCGCGAGCAACTGGTGGATCCAGTTGATCAAGACCGGGCCGATCTCCAGCGGCACCTACAGCATCCCGAGCGTGGAGGTGCACTACCACGACGAGCGCACCAACGCCCTGGTCTTCCCCGCCATCGCCATCGCCTTCCAGACGCGCAGTTGCCGCCTGGTCGAAGGCAGTGTCCTCACCCGCACGTTGCACAAGACCTGGCTCAAGGATTTTTCCGGAATCGGCAGCACTGCCTGGCCGCTCGATGTCAGCATCGACCTGGAATGCGACCCCGACCTCGACATCGCCTACCGTCTCGACGGGCTGACCCATGATGCGTCGACCCTGAAGAACACCTTCGGCATCACCATGGCACGCGGCGTCGGGGTGCAACTGACCGACCTGCAGAACATCCCGCTGTCGATCGGCAGCGAATACCCGCTCGGGCGCAGCGTGATGGGCGAGAAGAGGGTGCGAATCCCGCTGATGGCCCGCTACCGCCAGGTCGCGGAGCAGGTGACTCCCGGCCATGTGGTCGCCACGGCCACGCTGACCCTGTTCTACCGCTGATCGTTCAGGCCGGGCCCGGCAATGGCTGGCCCCGGTCGATCTTGCAGCTGAGGATGATTGAGGTGGTGGTGCGTTCCACGCCCTCGACATTGCCGATCTCGTCCAGCAGCAGGTCCAGCCGCTCCGGTGACTCGGCCCGCAGCCAGGCCACGTAGTCGAACTCCCCGCTCACGGTGCACAGCAACTGCACCTCGGCCATGCCGGTCAGCCGCCGCAGCACGTCCTTGCCGCTGCGCGGCCGCACGGTGATGCCCACGTAGGCCTGCAGGCCGCCTTCGGATACCCGCTGGCCCAGGCGCACGCCGTAGCCGCTGATGACACCGGATCGCTCCAGGCGCGCCAGGCGCGAGTTCACCGTGGTGCGCGCGATGCCCAGGCGGCGGGCGAGGGTGGCGACGCTTTCCCGGGCGTTGATCTGCAGGGCGGCGATCAGCTGGCGGTCGGTTTCGTCGAGGGGGAAGTGGCTTTCGGGCATGTCGGGCTCGTGCGAGAGGAAGCTGGAGCAAGGCTACCGGATGGCGCCCCCGAAGACGAAGTCGATCATCATTTCGTCGCGCTCAGGAATGGCCTACAGCGCCTGGAGGGCCCTGCTGGCTTGGCGCCTTTCTCTCCATCGATAGCATGCCCCGCTCAGTCAACACACGATGGGTGGCGGATCTTGTCGCGATATATGCTTTGGGTTCTTGCGGTTTTACTTCTGGCCTCCTGGAGTCATGCCCGTGCATGCGCTTTGGATACGGGGCGTAAAACGGTGCAAGCGTTCCCGGCATCCATCAGCGCACCCCGCGATATCCCCGTCGGCGGAGTCATTTTCGATACCCATGGCTGGATTGGTACGGGTGACGCCTATGTGAGGTGCATGGAGCTCGGCTCTCACCACATCAGTACGGGCTTCGTCAGTTCGCCCGCAGCGGTTTCGGGTCTCAGCGGGGTTTATGCCACCAGCCTGGAAGGCATTGGGGTGCGGGTCGGTTGGGCACAGAACTCGAACAACCTGCCCGCCAGCATCGGGGGCGGGGAAATCATGCACGGCAGCCGACCTCGCAGGGAGATCCCGCGCAACCACTACGCGCCTGCCCAGCGCTTCTGGGTCCAACTGGTCAAGACCAACGACAACCCCAGTTCAGGGGCGTTGTATGTCAATTCTGTGAGGATCTATTACGACAACGAACTGACCAACGAGCTGACCTTCTCACCCACCCAGCTGGTTTTCACCAAGAAGGGCTGCAGCCTGCGCACCCCTGACACCACGGTGACGTTGCCGACCACCAACCTGCATCACTTCACTGGGGTCGGCAGCACGACCCGGGAGAAGGCCTTCAGCCTGAATCTCGATTGCGACCCGGATATCCGCGTCTCCTACCGTGTGGACGGGCTGCATGAAGCCGGCTCGGTGCTCAAGAACGTGATAGGCCGGGACATGGCCAGGGGCATCGGCGTGCAATTGCTCAAGGGCAATGGCGGGGCGCCCCTGGCGCTGGGCGTCAGGAACGAGCACCTGAACACCGGCACCGCTGGCGGCCCCAGCGCGATTCCGCTGGTCGCGCGCTACTACCAGCTCGAGCCCACGGTCAGCCCGGGGCAGGTGCTGACCACCGCCATCCTCACCCTGTTCTACGAGTAGCGCGGTCAGGCCCCGAACAGCTGGCGCAGCGCGCTGGGGGAGAGCCCCGTCCAGCGCCTGAGCGAGCGGCGGAAGTTGGTGCTGTCGTGGAAGTGCAGGTACGCCGCCACCTCGTCGTTGCCGTAGCCCTTGATGCGGTAGAGGTAGAGCGCCACGTGCTTGCGCACCAGGTCGCGCTGCTCCTGGTAGTGCGTGCCGTGCTTGGCCAGCTTGCGCTTGAAAGTGGCCGGGCTCATGGCGAAGGCCTGGGCCGCATCCTCCAGCACCGGCGCCTCGCGCACCCGCTCCAGCAGCCAGCCGTAGAGCCGGTCCAGCAGGCTGGCGCGATGGCCCAGCGCCGCCAGGTGGCGCGCGCATTCCTGGCGTGCCACCTGGCCGGCGGTCTGCGACGCCTCCGGCAGCGCCCGGGTCAGCCAGGCGCGCGGCACCTGCAGGGCGTCCACGTGCTGATCGAAGCGCACCTCCTCCCCCAGGTGCACCCAGTACTGCTCGATGCAGCGCGGCTGGGCATGGGCGAAGTGGTAGCGCCACGGCAGCCGCTCCCCGCCCAGGCGCCGGCACAGCGCCGCCACCGCCGTCATGCTCGCCTCCAGCAGGAAGCGCCGGTGTTCCCCCGCCCCGCAGGCGTCCACCCAGTAGAGCCAGGCGTCCTGCTCGTCCAGCACCAGCCGGGGCGCCAGCAACGGGGTCAGCAGCGCGCGCTGGCGGATCAGCTGCCCCAGCGCATCCTGCAGGTGCTCGGCATGCAGCAGGGTGTGGCTGGCGGCGCCGTAGTGGCCGGGCAAAAGCCGCTGGCCGAAGAGAAAGGCCGTGTCATCGGCGGCCAGCAGGCGCCGGGCATTGCCGATCAGCCCGAGGAACTGCTGCGGGCTGACCAGCTGCCCGCCGGCGACGATGTCCTCGTAGAACAGCCCGGTGCCCCGCAGCAGGCGGTGGCTGTCGATCCCCCGCGAGAGCGCCAGGTCGATCAGCACCGCCGGCTGGCCGTGGGCCGGGATGAAGCGGCTGTCGCACTCGTACCAGTCACCCCTGATGGTCATCGCGCACCTCAGGCACTGTGGGCCAGGCGCGGCGAGCGGGCCTTCGCCAGGGCCAGGTTGAGCCGTTGCAGCAGCGCCTCGGGGCTCTCGTCCAGGGCCATCGCCACCGCCGTGCTGGCGCGCAGTTGCAGGCGCTCGCCGTGCTGGCGGGTGCGGTGGGCGAAGTGTGCCACCGCCTCGCCCAGCTCCGTGGCCAGCTGGTGCGCCTGGCGCTCGCCGGTGTTCGGCAGCAGCACCACGAAGCGGTCGCCGGCCAGGCGGCAGAGCAGGTCCTGGCGGCGCAGGTTGAGCAGCAGCAACTGGGTCAGGGCCAGCAGCAGGTGGTCGCCCTCGGCATGGCCGAAACGGTCGTTGACCTGGCTGAAGTCATCGATGTCGAGGATCACCAGCGACAGCGGCTGGCCGTTCGCGGCGGCCTCGCCCAGGCCCAGCTCCAGCTGGCGGCGCAGGTAGTCGGCGTCGCCCAGCGGGGTGAGCGTGTCGAACTGGCGATGCTCGCGGAACAGCCGCTCGCGCTTCTCCATCTGCGCGCTGATGGCCAGCTGCTCGCGGTGCCAGTGATAGATGCCCAGGGTCAGCAGCACCAGGCCGATGGGCATCGGCACCGACTCCAGCCAGTGGTCCCAGTGCACCGTGTCGGGTATGCGGATGAACTCGTCGAGGCTGTCGATCCACCAGGAGAAGAACACCCCTGCCAACCCCAGCACCAGCAGGTTGGTGACCCGCCCGGCGGGCCGGCTTTTCAGCACCAGGCCGATCCACACCAGCGCCAGCAGCGCCGAGCCGCCCTCGCCGAGGATGTCCAGCCAGACCCACTCCGACGCCGCCTTCAGGTCGCCCACCGCCAGGTGCAGCAGCAACCCGGCATTGGCAGCCAGGAACAGCGCGGTGAGCTTGAGGCGGTGCAGCTTCAGCAGGGAGGTCATGGGCAGGTCCGGCGGGTTAGACCGGGCCAGCAGAGCAGATGATTGTGACGGCGAGGTTGCAGCGCCGGAGCGGGGTGGGAGGGTCGAATCGGCTCAGGGCACATGGGCAGATTTTCAGGTGCCCGGGTCGCATTCCGTAGGGGCGAATTCATTGGCTCTGTCTGCGTTAGCTGTTGTGACTTTAATGCAAGCGCTCAAGCACGACCCTTTCCGGGCGCCCAAGGGTTCGTGCCACCGCCACCCCATGGGTTTCGCTTCGCTCTACACCATCCTACGAAAGCCTGTGCGCACCACGTGGCAATGCGTTGGACAAAGAAAGTTGGAGCAGCCGCCAACGCCCCTCCAGGAGGCCGAACGCAGTCGTTGCGCCGGGGGACGAGCGGCATGGATGCCGCGAGAGGCGCGCCAGGCCATGGATGGCCCATCGCGCCGGCCCCCAGAGCGGCGATGGAGTGAGGGAACCCGACGCAGTCGGGCCGGATGATGGGGCAAGCCCTTTTGGTTTCTTTTGGGGCGACTGCCAAAAGAGACTCGCCCGGGGGGCGAAACCAGAAACATCATCAGAACTCGGCAATCAGCTGGGCTCAAATCCTCTAGCAACACTTAACGCAGACCGAGCCAATGAATTCGCCCCTACGGCGGCTCTGGAGGGTCCTATCAGCTCAAAACCCCAGGGTTACCCCCGCAAAACCCTGCCATTGCGGCCCTGTGCCGTTGTCCTGTCACAGAAGCTTCATCCGCGCTGCCTAGCGTCCGCTCCCACATTGCCGGGCCATTTGCCTGGCCTGGAACCAAACCTGGGGAGAGCATTCATGTACAAGCGCAGCACCGCCGCCCGGCTCGCGGGCTTCACCTTCAGCGCGCTGACCCTGGCCATGGCCGGCGTCGCGCTGGCCGCCGGCGAGGGCGCCGCCGGCGCCACCGAGCACGTCGAGGTGGTCGGCCAGGCCGTGAGCATCGACAAGGCCCTGAAGGAGCAGCGCGCCTCCGACAGCGTCGAGAGCGTGGTGCATGCCGACGGCGTCGCCCAGCTGCCGGACCAGAACGCCGCCGAAGCGGTGCAGCGCCTGCCCGGCGTCTCGGTGGAGCGCGACCAGGGCGAAGGCCGCTTCGTCAGCGTGCGCGGCCTGGGCCCGGACCTGAACAGCGTCACCATCAACGGCACCCTGGTGCCGGCCCCGGAAAGCGACCGCCGCGCCGTGGCCCTGGACGTGCTGCCCGCCGAGCTGGTGCAGTCGCTCACCGTGGTCAAGACCCTCACCCCGGACATGGACGCCAACTCCCTCGGCGGCACCGTCGAGGTGGAGAGCCTCTCCGCCTTCGACCACGAGGGCCTGTTCTACACCGGCAGCACCGAGGCCAGCTACGACGAGAACACCGATAAGACCAGCCCCAAGTTCTCCGGCGCCATCAGCGACCGCTTCAGCCTGGGCGACGGCATCGACAACTTCGGCGTGGCCGCCGCCCTGAGCTGGCAGAAGCGCAAGTTCGGCTCCGACAACGTCGAGACCGGCGGCGCCTGGGACTTCGACGACGGCGCCCGCCTGGAGGAACTGGAGCAGCGCGACTACGCCATCACCCGCGAACGCGCTGGCGGTGGCCTCAACTTCGACTACAAGCCCGACGACGTCTCCAGCTACTACCTGCGCACCCTCTACAGCCGCTACAAGGACAGCGAGACGCGCAACGCCGCCGGCATGGAGTTCGACGACGCGCGCCTGCCGGGCGAGACCGGCGACGGCGAGGGCTACCGCGAGCTGAAGGACCGCGAGGAAACCCAGGAGATCCAGTCCTACGTCTTCGGCGGCGAACGCATGATGGGCCTGTGGACCCTGAGCGGCCAGGCCGGCTACAGCCAGTCCAGCGAAGACAGCCCCGGCCATATCGCCGGCGCCACCTTCGAAGGCACCCGCGACTTCACCGGCACCGGCTTCGACGACAGCAAGAAGCCGCTCCTCAACGTCGAGGACGCCTTCTACGACCCGGCCAACTTCGCCCTCGACCAGGTCGACTGGGAAAAGCAGAACACCGAGGACACCGAGAAGAACATCCGCCTCGACCTCGCCCGCGACTACGACCTCTCCGGCTACGCCGCCCAGGCCAAGTTCGGCGGCAAGCTCAGCCGCCGCGACAAGACCAACGACCTGGAAGCCTGGACCTACGAGGACCTGGACACCTTCTTCACCGACGAGCAGCTCAACCTCGGCCAGTTCCAGAAGGGCACCGTGCACTACGCCCTCGACCGCTTCGGCCCCGGCATCAGCGCCAGCGCCGTCAAGGGCCTGCTGGGCCAGCTCAACGCCGCCGACTTCTACAACGAGGAAGAGTCGCGGGTGAACGACTTCGACATGAGCGAAGACATCAACGCCGCCTACCTCATGAACACCCTGGACGTGGACGACTGGCGCTTCATCGCCGGCATGCGCTACGAGGGCACCGAGTTCGAGGCCAAGGGCACCGGCATCCGCGACGGCGACTTCGAAAGCATCGAGCGCAAGCGCGACTACCACCACTGGCTGCCCGGCCTGCACGCGCGTTACCAGATCGACAAGGACACCCAGCTGCGCGCCGCCTGGACCAAGTCCGTGGTGCGCCCGACCTTCGGCCAGCTGGCCCCGGGCTTCGTCATCGACGGCGACGAAGCCAGCTTCGGCAACCCCGACCTGTCGCCGCTGGAGTCGAGCAACTTCGACCTGGGCATCGAGCACTACCTGGGCCGCGCCGGCGTGGTCTCGGCCTTCGTCTTCTACAAGGACATCGACAACTTCATCTACAACACCGACCTGGCCGGCAGCGGCGCCTGGGCGACCTTCGACGAAGCCAACACCTTCGCCAACGGCGACAACGCCAAGCTCTACGGCCTTGAACTGGCCTACTCGCAGAAGTTCGACTGGCTGCCCGCCCCCTGGAACGGCCTGCTGCTGGGCGCCAACGCCACCTTCAGCCGTTCCGACGCCAGCATCGAGGGCTTCGACCAGGCCAGCGGCCGCACCCTCGAGCGCGACATCGACCTGCCCAACCAGTCCGACACCGTCGGCAACCTGATGCTGGGTTGGGAGAACGACAAGCTCAGCCTGCGCCTCTCGGCCAACTACAAGTCCGACTACCTGTTCGAGGTGGCCCCGGTGGGCGACCGCCAGCACGACCTGCACGTGGATGCGCAGACCTTCGTCGACTTCAGCGCCCGCTACTTCCTGACGAAGGAGCTGCAGCTGTCCTTCGAGGCGCAGAACCTCACCGACGAGCACTACTACGTCTACACCGGCAGCCGCAGCTACAACGCCCAGTACGAGGAATACGGCCCCACCTACAGCCTCGGCCTGACCTTCACCCACTTCTGATCGCCGCGCCCTCCCACCGGGGAGGGCGCTCCCCCGCATCGCCTGGAACCGCCCGATGACCCACACCCGCACCCGCAACCCCCTGCTGCTCGCCGCCCTGCTCGGCCTGGCCGCCTGCCAGCCGCAGCCGGCCGCCGAAGCCCAGGCCCCGCAACTGGCCCTCAGCCCCTGGGGCGCCTCGGCCAAGGTCAGGGCCGACGACCTGCGCCCGCTGCCCGGCTCCGCCCTGCGCCTGGCCGCCAGCGAGCGCAACGGCCTGCTCCTGCTGGACGGCGAAGGCCAGGAGCTGGCGCGCCTGCCCGGCTCCTTCTCCAGCCTCGACCTGCGCAGCGCCGGCCCCAAGGGCCTGATCGCCGCCAGCCTCGACAACGCCACCCAGCAGGCCACCCTGGTGAGCCTGGATACCGACACCCATCGCTGGGGCGCCCCGCTGCAACTGCCGGCCCGCGACTACGCCGTGGCCGGGCTCTGCCTGTACCGCGACGACGCCCGCAACCTCTACCTGTTCCTGGTGGGCGAAGACGGCCATGGCGAGCAGTGGCTGGTGGGCGCAGGCCCGCGCCTGAATGCCGAAGCCCGCCACGTGCGCGGCCTGGCCCTGCCGCCGGCCGCCGAGTACTGCCAGGTGGACGACGCCGCCAACCGCCTGTTCGTCAACGAAGAGAACGTCGGCCTCTGGGCCTACCCGGCCCACCCGGAAGCCGACAGCGCCCGCGTGCCGGTGGACCTGGTCGCCCCCTTCGGCGGCCTGGCGAAAAGCGCCGGCGCCATGGCCGTGGTCCCCGGCGGCCTGCTGGCGCTGGACCCCTCCGCCGCCCGCCTGCACCTCTACCAGCAGCAGGGCGAGGCCTGGCAGGCCGTGGCCAGCCTGGCGCTGCCGGGCCTGGACGAGCCCGAGCGCATCGCCGTGGCCGCCAGCGCCCAGGGCACCGACCTGCTGCTGCAGGACGACGCCAGCGGGCGCCTCTACCAGGGCCGGCTGGACTGGCAGGCGCAGCCCGTGGCCCTGCCGCCGGTGCTGCCCAGCGTCGCCGCCCTGCGCCAGAGCGAGCCGGTGGGCCGCCAGGGCGACGCGGCGGACGACCCGGCCATCTGGGTCAACCCCAACGATGCGGCCGCCAGCCGCGTGCTCGGCACCAACAAGAAGCAGGGCCTGCTGGTCTACGGTCTCGACGGCCAGCTGCTGCAGGAGCTGCCGGTGGGCCGCCTGAACAACGTCGACGTGCGCCCCGGCTTCGCCCTGGGCGGCCAGCGGGTCGACCTGGCGGTGGCCAGCAACCGCGACACCAACAGCCTCAGCCTGTTCGCCATCGACCGCGCCACCGGCGAGGTTAAGCCGGCCGGCGAGGTGCGCACCCCGCTCAAGGAGATCTACGGCATCTGCCTGTTCCAGCCGGCCTCCGGCGAGCTCTACGCCTTCGCCAACGGCAAGGACGGGCGCTTCCTGCAGTACCGCCTGGACGGCACCAGCGGCGAGGCGAGCGGGCAGCTGGTGCGCGAGTTCCGCGTCGAGAGCCAGCCCGAGGGTTGCGTCGCCGACGACCAGCGCCAGCGCCTGTTCATCGGCGAGGAGGACGTCGGCGTCTGGGCCCTGGACGCCCGCGCCGACGCCCCCGCCGACCTCGCCTCGGTGATGAAGGTGGGCGAGACGCTGCACGCCGACGTCGAGGGCCTGGGCCTGTACCAGAGCGAGGCCCGCGACTACCTGGTGATCTCCAGCCAGGGCAACGACAGCTACGTGGTGCTCGACGCCGAGCCGCCCTTCGCCCTGCGCGGTGCCTTCCGCGTCGGCCTCAACGCCGCCGCCGGCATCGACGGCGCCTCGGAGACCGACGGCCTGGACGTCACCTCGGCCAACCTCGGCGGCCCCTGGAACCAGGGAATGCTGGTGGTGCAGGACGGCCGCAAGCGCATGCCCGAGCAGACGCAGAACTTCAAGTTCGTGCCCTGGGCCGAGGTGGCCCGGACCCTGGGCCTGCACTGACCTGTCATCAACCCGTCATCGCCGCGTAATCGAATAGGGCCCTGCGGGGCCCGGCAACACGAGGAACCAACCATGCACGCAACACTGGAACAGATGACCGTCTGGGGCCTGATCAGCGACGCCAGCCTGCTGGTGAAAGGGGTGATGGCGATCCTGCTGCTCGCCTCCCTGTTCAGCTGGTACCTGATCGTCCAGCGCGGCGCCCTGCTGGCGCGAATCGAGCGCCAGGCCAAGGCCTTCCAGGCGCGCTTCCGTGGCACCGCCGAACTCGGCCAGCTGCAGCTCAAGGACGGCGAGCCGGACGAGGACGCCGCCCTGGAGCGCATCTTCCACGTCGGCTACCAGGAATTCGCCCAGCTGCGCCGCGAGCCGGGCATCGCCCCGGAGAGGGTGGTGGACGGTGTCGAGCGCAGCCTTTATGTCGCCATCGCCGAGGAGGAAGAGCGCCTGGAGAAGGGCCTCACCTTCCTCGCCACCGTCGGCTCGGTCAGCCCCTACATCGGCCTGTTCGGCACCGTGTGGGGGATCATGAACTCCTTCATCGGCCTGTCCCAGGTGCAGCAGGCGACCCTCTCCACCGTCGCCCCGGGCATCGCCGAAGCGCTGATCGCCACCGCCATCGGCCTGTTCGCCGCCATCCCTGCGGTGATCGCCTACAACCGCTTCTCGGCCCGCGCCCAGGGCCTGGTGGCGCGCTACTACGCCTTCGGCAACGAGCTGCAGGGCCGCCTGCAACGCCGCCTGGTCGGCACCAACCCCGTCGCCGCCGCGGCCTGAGGTGCAGCATGCTCGTCCGCCCCCAGCGCAAGCACGGCCCCAAGGCCGAAATGAACGTGGTGCCTTACATCGACGTGATGCTGGTGCTGCTGGTGATCTTCATGGTCACCGCACCGATGCTCACCCAGGGCGTGAAGATCGAACTGCCCAAGGTGGCCAGCGAGGCGCTGCCCCGTGACAGCCAGCAGCGCATCCTCACCCTCTCGGTGCAGGCCGACGGCGGCTACTACTGGAACCTCGGCACCGAGCTGGACACCGAGAACCGGACCGACAGCGCCGTGGCCCTGGAGGAGATGACTGCCAAGGTGGGCGCGCTGATCGCCGAGCGCGGCGACACCCAGGTGTACATCCGCGCCGACCAGGACGCCGGCTACGGCAAGGTGGTGGCCGCCATGGCCGCGCTGCAGCAGGGCGGGGTGGCCAACCTCGGGTTGATCACCGAGGCGCCGCAATGAGCGTGATGGTCATGAGCGATGCGCCTCTCTCCCGTCTGTCGCTGCCCAGCGCCCGTACCTGGCGCAACGCCTTCGCCGCCGGCTGCGCCCTGGCCCTGCACCTGGGCGTGCTGGCGCTGCTGATAGCCGGCTGGGCCCCCGAGCGCCCCGCCGAACCGGCCCAGCGGGTGCTTACCACCCAACTGATCAGCCTGCCTGCGCCAGCCCCCGAACCGGTTCCCGCGCCGGTGCAGCCGGCTGTCGCGGAAGCCGCCCCGGTGGAACCGCTGCCGACGCCCGTCGAGCCGGTGCCGCCGCAGGTGGACCCGCGAATCGAGCAGCGCAAGCTGGAGCAGGCCGCCCTGGCCCGCAAGCGCGTGGAAGAACAGAAGCGCCAGGAGCAGGTGCAGCGGGAAACCCAGCGCCGCGAGCAGCAGCGCCTGGAGGCCGAGCGCGTCGCCGCGGCTGCCGAGCAACAGCGCCAGCAAGAGCTGGCCCGCCAGGCGGAACAGCAGCGCCTGGCCGCCGAGCGCGCCCGCCAGGCCGAAGCCGCCGCCAACAGCCGCCAGTACCTGCCCATCGCCAAGGAGGCGCCGGACTACCCCCAGCGCGCCCTCGACAAGGGCATCCAGGGCGACTGCACGGTGGAGTACCGGGTCAACCCGCAAGGCCGCGTCGAGGACCCGCAGGTGGTAGGCGACTGTCACCCGTTGTTCATCCGCCCGTCACTGGCCGCAGCGCAGACTTTCCGCTACCAGCCGCGCCTCGAAAACGGCCAGCCCGTGGCCGTGCCCGGCGTGCGCAACACCTTCCACTACCGCATCGAACGCTGAGCGCGCAGCGCCGGCGCATAACCAGAAGAGAGACGTGATGACCCAGGATTTCGACGCCTTCCACGCCGCACTCGCCGCCCATGACGACGTGGCCATCAACCCCAGCGGCAACCGCAGCCTGGACCAGATGGTGGACGCCGGCCGCCGTAACGTCCTCAAGGGCGGCCTGGCCATGGCCGCCCTGGGCTTCTTCGGCGGCGGCATCAGCGCCTGCCGCGCGGTGGCCGACGACACCCTGCTGGGCTTCAAGGGCGTGCCCCAGCAGTTCGATGCGAAATTCGACCAGGTCATCGTCGCCGAGGGCTACAGCGCCCGGCCGTTCTTCTCCTGGGGCGATGCCGTGCTCGCCGATGCCCCGGCCTTCAAGGGCGACGCCAGCGAAACCTGGGAAGACCAGCTCAAGCAGGCCGGCGACAACCACGACGGCATGCATTTCTTCCCCTTCCCGGAGGCGCCCGACGACCACGGCCTGCTGGTGATCAACCACGAGTACATCAACCCCACCCTGCATGCCGCCGGCATCGTCTACGTCGACGGCAAGCGCAAGGTGGAGGACGTGAAGAAGGAGCAGGCCGCCCACGGCGTCAGCGTCATCGAGGTGAAGAAGGACGGCAGCGGCCACTGGCAGCGGGTCGCCGGCTCGCGCTACAACCGCCGCATCTCCACCCTCACGCCCCTGCAGCTCAGCGGCCCGCTGGCCGGCCACCCGCTGATGAAGACCGCCTCCGACCCCAGCGGGCGGGAGGTGATCGGCACCCTCAACAACTGCTCCATGGGCGTCACCCCCTGGGGCACCTACCTCGCCTGCGAGGAGAACTGGCACAACTACTTCATCAACCGCGACGCGGCCGACCATGCCCAGCGCGTGTCGCACAAGCGCTACGGCATCGCCAAGGAAGGGCTGAGCAAGAACTACGGCTGGGAGACCGCCGACCCCCGCTTCGACGCCACGCCCTACCGCGACCAGCCCCACGACGGCCACGTGCAGGAGCCGCACCGCTTCGGCTGGGTGGTGGAGATCGACCCCTTCGACCCCACCAGCACGCCGAAGAAGCGCACCGCCGTCGGCCGCTTCTGCCGCGAGTGCTCCACCCTGTCCCTCGGCAAGGACGGGCGCATGGCCTACTACTACGGCGACGACACCAAGGGCGAGTACATCTACAAGTTCGTGCCCAGCGGCCGCTTCGATGCCGCCAACCCCAGGGCCGCCCGCGACCTGCTGGACGAGGGCACCCTCTACGTCGCCCGCTTCGACGACGACGGCAAGGGCCAGTGGCTGGCCCTGGTGCACGGGCAGAACGGCCTCACCGCCGAGAACGGCTTCCCCAGCCAGGCCGAGGTGCTGCTCAACGCCCGTGCCGCCGGCGACGTTCTCGGCGCCACGCCCATGGACCGCCCCGAGTGGGTGGCCGCGCACCCGGAGACCCGCGAGGTCTACGTCACCCTCACCAACAACGACGAGCGCGGCACCAAGAAGCCGGTGAACGCCGCCAACCCGCGCCCGCACAACCTGCACGGGCAGATCCTGCGCTGGAACGAGGCGGGCGGCGACCCCACCGCCACCACCTTCGAATGGGAGATCTTCCTCCTCGCCGGCGAGCCCCAGGGGGCGAAGGACGACAAGGGCCAGCCGGTGCCGGCCAACCTCATCGGCACCATCAACGGCGACGCCTTCTCCTCGCCGGACGGCCTGGCCTTCGACCCCGCCGGCCGCCTGTGGATCGAGACCGACTTCGACGACATCGAACCGGCCATGGCCCGCATCGGCTGCAACCAGCTGCTCTGTGCCGACCCCAGGACCCGTGAGGTGCGCCGCTTCCTGGTCGGCCCGCGTGGCTGCGAACTCACCGGCATCACCTTCACCCCGGACGGCCGCAGCATGTGGGTCAACATCCAGCACCCCGGCATCAGCTACCCCGCCAGCGACGGCAAGAGCCGCCCGCGTTCCACCACCGTGCTCATCACCAAGAACGACGGCGGCGTGATCGGCAGTTGATCCACCGGCGAGCGGTCCCCCGGCCCCTCGCCTCGGCGCACCCACGGGCCTCGCGCCGGCCCGCTTCCTGCCGCGAAGGTGGTTGCCGCCCCTTCGCGGTTGCCCCGCTCGCGCCTGGCGCCTCCTGACGCCGCCCGCTTCCTCCTCTTTTTCGCAACCGCAGCCGCCGGCCAAGGTCGCACAAGGATTGATGTGGGGACGGTTGGCGCTGGTGGCGCCATGCCATACTTTTGGCATGTCGGCTTTCATGGGCGATCCCCTGAAAGCTGTTTACCCGAGGGTGCGGGAGGTGAGGTCAGGGATGGATAAGGTCCAGCTGTTGCTCAGCCACTACGCCGAGAGCCGCTACACGCGGCAGCTCAACAAAGGCTTCGGCTGGCTGCGTTTCGAGCCCGAACTGGAGGCGGAATACCGCCTCTCCAACTACCGGGCCTTTCGCACCACGCGAATCGGCGCCCTGTGCACGCTGCTGCTGGCGCTGCTGTTCTTCCTCGGCTTCGACATCTTCTACGCCCTGCGCCACTACGATGCGACGCTGACCCCGGCGATCTTCGGCATGCGCCTGATCGCCCTGGCCGGGATCATGCTCTCGGCGACCATGGTG
This sequence comes from Pseudomonas sp. 57B-090624, assembly GCF_003234055.1. Classification (NCBI taxonomy): domain Bacteria; kingdom Pseudomonadati; phylum Pseudomonadota; class Gammaproteobacteria; order Pseudomonadales; family Pseudomonadaceae; genus Pseudomonas; species Pseudomonas sp. 57B-090624. The sequence continues at coordinate 7,372 of NZ_QKRU01000003.1, read as the reverse complement.
CTCTACGGCAACGATCGCTCGGCCGGCGCCTTCTGGGTGCCCTGCACCGTGTTCTTCATCGGCACCACGACGCTGGTCAGCAACATCCTCTACATGCAGGTGCTGGAGCAGGTCGGGATGCCCTTCAACCTCGACGGCATGATCCTGGTGCTGATCGCCATCTTCTTCCCCGTCGGCTACAGCTACTGGGGCTCGGTGGTCTGCGCGCTGGTCACCTTCATCACCATGCTGGTGGCGATCCCGGCCTTTCTGCCGGCGGGGTATCTCGACGACTTCGTCGCGCTGTCCATCTACCCGCTGGTCGCCATGTTCTTCGCCGGCATGTCGCGCTACTTCCAGGAGTCGGCCACGCGCCGCCAGTTCCTCACCCGCGCGGCGCTCAAGGAGCTGGCCGACAGCGACAGCCTCACCGGGCTGTTCAACCGGCGCATGTTCGAGATCCTGCTCGAGCGCGCCCTGCTCGAAAGCCAGCGCGAGCGCCATTGCCTGGGGCTGATGCTGGTGGATGTGGACTACTTCAAGTCCTACAACGACCGCTATGGCCACCCCATGGGCGATGCCGCCCTGCAGGCGGTGGCGGAGACCCTGGGCGCGCTGCCCCGGCGCTCCCTGGACATCGCCGCCCGCCTGGGGGGCGAGGAGTTCGCCCTGGTGTTCTGCGACCTGGTGCCGGACTTCGCCACCCGGACCGCCGAACGCGTACGCCAGCGTGTCGAGGCCCTGGGCATCCCCCATGAGGGCTCGCAGGTTTCCGGCGTGCTGACGGTGAGCATCGGCGTGGCCCTGAGCGAGCCGGGCGACACCCGCGCCAGCCTCTACAAGCGCGCGGACGAGGCGCTCTACCGCTCCAAGGGCGAGGGCCGCAACCGCGTGACCGTGGCGGACTGAGGCACGGGCTGCGGGTCCCGTTCAGTGGGCCCCCGCGTTCGCGAGGGTGACGAGGGAGTGGGGAGGTTGTGCGCACACCGTCATCCCCGCGAACGCGGGGAACCACTGGAAAGCATCGAGGTAGTTTCTGTGGGCCCCGTCTAGTGGGCCCCCGCGTTCGCGAGGGTGACGAGGGGGCGGGGAGGTTGTGCATACACCGTCATCCCCGCGAACGCGGGGAGCCACTCAAAAGCATCGAGGTAGTTCCTGCGGGCCCCGTTCAGAGGGCCCCGCGTTCGCGAGGGTGACGAGGGGGCGGGGAGGTTGTACATACACCGTCATCCCCGCGAACGCGGGGAACCACTCGAAAGCGACGAGGCAGTTCCTGCGGGCCCCGTCTAGTGGGCCCCCGCGTTCGCGAGGGTGACGAGGGGGCGGGGAGGTCGTGCGCATACCGTCATCCCCGCGAACGCGGGGAGCCACTCAAAAGCATCGAGGCAGTTCCTGCGGGCCCCGTTCAGAGGGCCCCCGCGTTCGCGAAGGTGACGAGGGGGCGGGGAGGTCGTGCGCATACCGTCATCCCCGCGAACGCGGGGAACCACTGGAAAGGACACCCCCGACATTCCTTTCATGCTTCCTTCACCGCATTTTCACCCCCGGGCCCGCACCCTTGCCTCGCGCTGGGGCAGACCGGGTCCGTGCCTCGCGTCGGCGGCCACTTGTGGCGCGCCTTCTCTTCGGGCGGACCCCGGGAGTCGCGATGAACAAGTTGCCCCAGATCACCCTGGCCTTCTGGATCATGAAGATCTGCGCCACCACGCTCGGCGAGACGGCCGGGGACCTGCTGTCGATGACGCTGGACGTCGGCTATGCGATCAGCTCGCTGATCCTCATCAGCGCCTTCTTCGCCACCCTGCTCACGCAGCTGGCGAGCAAGCGCTACAACCCGCTGGTGTACTGGGCGGTGATCCTTTCCACCAGCACCGCCGGCACCACCATGTCCGACTTCATGGACCGCACCCTGGGCCTGGGCTACGCCACCGGCTCGGCGATCCTGATCGGCATCCTGCTGTGCATCTTCGCGCTGTGGCGGGTCACCGAGGGGTCGCTGTCGGTGGACCGCATCCGTTCGCGGCGCGGCGAGCTGTTCTACTGGGGCGCGATCCTCTTCTCCAACACCCTGGGTACGGCGCTGGGCGACTACCTCGCCGATGATTCCGGGCTCGGCTTCGCCGGTGGCGCCTTGCTGATCGGCGGTGCGCTGGCCATCGTGGTCGCTGCCCACTACCTGACGCGCCTCTCCACCGTGCTGCTGTTCTGGCTGGCATTCGTGCTCACCCGGCCCTTCGGCGCGACCCTGGGCGACGTGCTGACCAAGAGCCACGAGAAGGGCGGGCTGGACTTCGGCACCGTCGGCTCGTCCCTGGTGCTGGGCGGCGTGCTGCTGATGCTGGTGGTGTACGCGACCTGGGTGCAGCGCCAGCGCGCCGCCTACGCGGAGCTGCCGCTGGCGCGTTCGCCTCAGCGGTAGGCCGAGGCGGCGAGGGCGCGGGCGAGGCTCATGTCGTCGGCGCCCGCCGTCGCGGGCTGTTGGTGCAGCGCCTGCAGCGCCCGTTCCAGCTGCGCGCCGCGGATGCGCCCGTCGCTGGCGACGAAGGCCGCCGCGTCGTCGCGGGCCAGCGCATAGGCGCCCGGCTCGCGCCCCTCCCGGCTGAGGTTGCGGGTGGTGGCGGGGGCGAAGGTGGTGGCCGCGCTGCTGCTGAGCAGCCAGGAGCCGGCGCCTTCGTCGGCCATGGCGGCTGCGGGCAGGGCCAGCAGCATCAGGCAGAACGGGATGCGCATGATTCGTCCTTGATCGCGGGGTTCAGGGCAGGCTCTTGAGGGCTGCGCAGCTGGCCTCGTAACGCTGGCCGCAGGCGGCCTGGTAGAGGCGCCGGGCCTGGTCCGGGTCGCGCGGCACACCCTGTTCGCCCTTGAGGTAGAGGCTGCCGAGCACGTGCTGGGCCATCGGGTTGCCGGCGGCGGCGGACTGGTTGAGGTACTTCAGCATCGCCTGCTGGTTGGCGTAGGCCGGGTCGTTGCGCCCGGTGTAGAGGTAGGCGAGGCTCACCGCCGCCATGGCGTGGCCCTGGTCGGCGGCGCGCTTCCACCAGAATTCGGCCTGCTTGAGGTCCGCCGGCTTGCTCACGAAGAAGTGGCTGCCGAGCTGGAACTGGGCTTCCAGGTCGCCGCGCTCGGCGTTGGTGCGCAGCAGCTCCAGGGGCGTGGGCTGGTCCTGCACCTGGTTGGGCAGGCGCTGCGGCGGTGCTTCGGGCTTGGGCTGGTCATGGCTGCAACCGGCCAGCAAGGCCAGGGCGCAGAGCGCCGCCAGGGTTGTCGCTTTCATCCATTCACTCCTGCCGCCGCCAGGTTTTGCGGCGTGCTTCATACGGTAGTCAGACGGCGTATCCGACAACAGCTTTTGCCAGGGGTGCAACGCCATCCTGTGAGCCGGTCGCGATCGTCGGCATTTCGTCGCTTGGCTTTGTGAAAATCAGATGCTAGATTTTCATGAAATTTATCAATTCAAATTTCATGAGGCCTCGCATGTTCAAGCAATCCGCCCAGCATGTCGGCACCTGGTACGCCGCCAGCTACCCCGGCTCCATCCCCCTGCGCCCGCGCCTGCAAGGCAGCCTGGACTGCGAGGTGCTGATCATCGGCGCCGGCTTCAGCGGCCTGCACACCGCGCTGCGCCTGGCCCTGGCCGGCAAGCGCGTGGTGCTGCTGGAGGCCAGCCGCGTGGCCTGGGCGGCCTCCGGGCGCAATGGCGGGCAGGCGTTGCTGGGCTGGTCCTGCGATATGCCGCCGCTGGAAAAGGCCCTGGGGCAGGAGCGCACCCGCCGCCTGTGGGACAGCATGCGCTGGGCCGCAGGCGAGATGCGCGAGCTGCCGCAGCGCCACGGTTTCGATGTCGACTACCGCGTCGGCAGCCTGTGGACGGCGGTGCTGGAGCGCCGCGTCGAACTGCTGCGCGAGGCCCAGCGTGACGCCGAGCAGAAGTGGGGCTACGACGCCATGCGCCTGATCGAGCGCGACGAGCTGCCGGAGTGGATCGACAGCCCGCGCTATAAGGCGGCGCTCTATGACCCTGAGGCCGCCCACCTCAACCCGCTGAAGCTGGCCCAGGGCCTGGCCAGTGCCATCGAGGCGGCCGGCGGGCGCATCTTCGAGCAGAGCCAGGTGCTGGAATACCGCGAGACGCCGGCCGGCTACGTGGCGCGCACGCCCGAGGGCGAGGTGCGTGGCGACGTGCTGGTGCTGGCCTGCAACGCCTACGTCGACGGCCTCGACCGCCAGCTGTCCTCGCGCCTGCTGCCGGTGGGCTCCTACCAGGTGGCCACCGCGCCGCTGGACCCGGAGCTGGCGCGCTCGCTGCTGCCGAAGAACAGCTGCGTGATCGACAACCAGTTCGTGCCCGACTACTTCCGCCTCACCCCCGACCACCGCCTGCTGTTCGGTGGCGGCTGCACCTACCTGGGCGGCCTGCCCAAGGACGTGCCGGCGGCCACCCGGCCCTACCTGGAGCGCGTGTTCCCGCAGCTCAAGGGCGTGCAGATCGACTACGGCTGGGGCGGCCATATCGACGTGACCATGAAGCGCACCCCCGACATCGGCCGCCAGGGCCAGCGCTACTGGCTGCAGGGCTTCTCCGGCCACGGCATCCTGCCGACCCTGGCCGGCGCCCGCGCGGTGGCCGACGCCATCCTCGGCGACGAGCAGCTGCTGGCGCTCTACCAGGGCCTGGACAACCCGCGCTTCCCCGGCGGCTCGCTGCTGGCCGCACCGCTGGAAGCCGCCGGCAAAGCCTGGTATCGCTTGCGCGACCTGGCCTGACGCCGGCACCGAAGGAGATTCGACATGGACATGCAAGACGAGATCGAAGGCCTCGCGATCCTCATCCGCGACCTGCGCAAGCACAAGAACCTGACCCTGGGCGAACTGGCCGCGCGCATCGACCGCTCGGTGGGCTTCCTCTCCCAGGTGGAGCGCGGCCTGTCGCGCCCCACGGTGGCCGACCTCACCGCCATCAGCGAGGCCCTGGGCGTGCCCACCACCTACTTCTACAGCCTGAGCAAGCCCCGCGAGGTGCGCTGGGTGACCCGCCCCGGCGAGCGCCGCACGCTCTACTACGCCGGCGGCATCACCGACGTGCTGGCCTCGCCGAACATGTCGGCCGGCTTCTCCATGCTCGAAAGCCACCTCGAACCCGGGGCCACCAGCGGCGAAGGCCACCTGGACGACAGCTCCGAGCAGGGCGGCTTCGTGCTCGAAGGCGAGCTCAGCATCTGGCTCGACGACGCCGAGGAACCGGTGGTGCTGCACCCCAACGACAGCTTCCAGCTGCCGGCGCACGCGCAGTTCCGCTACGCCAACCTTTCCGATAGGCCCACCCGAGTCCTATGGGTATTCACCTAGAGCCGGCTTATGGCCGGCTGCGCGTCGGCGATGCGGCGTTGAAAGCGATCTCAGAATGCTCATTTACCGCTCGTAGACTCCGCTTCTTCGATCGCTTTCGCCTTGCCTCGCTCTAGCTCGCTCAGCCCTAAACCGACTCTTATCTTTTCTTGCAGGACCACAGCGATGACAACAACAAACCCGCATCCCGACCTGCTCGCCGAAGTGCGTGCCTTCCGTGCCCGGTACCCGGAGATCCGCTACGTGGACCTGATCTGCCTGGACATCCCCGGGCACTTCTACGGCAAGCGCTACCCGGTGGAGATGCTGGAGAAGGTCGCCGCCGGCGGCCCGCTGAAGCTGCCGCAGAACTGCGTGCTGCTGGGCACCCAGGGCGGGCTGTACCCCATCGGTGACTACTGCTTCGCCGACGGCGACCCGGATGCGCCACGGCGCCTGGTGCCGGGCACCCTCAAGCCGGTGTGCTGGGAGCGCCAGCCGCTGGGGCAGATGCTGATCACCTCCGACGGCACCTCGGCGCCCATCGAGTTCGAGCCGCGTGAGGTGTTGGCCCGCGTGCTGCAACGCCTGGCGCGGCGCGGCATCCGCCCTGTGGTGGCCTTCGAGCTGGAGTTCTACCTGTTCGACCGCACGCTCAAGGACGGCCTGCCGCAGTTCCCCCGCGACGCCCTGTGCGACGACGAGGACGACCAGCCGAACATGCACATCGAGCGCCTGTCGCGTTTCTCCACCGTGCTCCACGAGATGGTCGAAGCGGCCAACCAGCAGGGCGTGGCGGCCAACGTCATCACCGCCGAGCTGGGCCCGGGGCAGTTCGAGATCAACTTCGGCCACTGCGACGACGGCCTGCAGGCCGCCGACTGGGCCGCCCTGTTCTGCCGCAGCACCCGGGGCGTGGCGCTCAAGCACGGCCACCGCGCCAGCTTCATGAGCAAGCCCTACCTGGACGCGCCGGGCAGCGGCATGCACGTGCACGTCAGCCTCTACGACGAGGCCGGCGCCAACCTGCTCGACGCCGACGGCCAGCGCCCCCTGCGCCACGCCGTGGCCGGCTGCCTGGAGCTGCTGCCGCACTGCATGCCGATCTTCGCCGCCAACCACAACGCCTTCCGCCGCTACGGCGCCATGGTCAACGCCGCCAGCCGCGCCAGCTGGGGCTTCGAAGATCGCGATGCGTGCATCCGCATCCCCGAATCCGACGGCCGCAACCTGCGCATCGAACACCGCCTGGCCGGCGCCGACGCCAACCCCTACCTGGTGCTGGCGGCCATCCTCACCGGCATGGAACACGGCCTCGACGCCGCGAAAGAGCCCATCCCCCCGCTCAACGAAGACCGCTCCAGCGGCATCGACTTCCCCACCGACATGCCCGCCGCCGTCGCCGCCATGCGCGACCACCCCGTGGTCAACCAGGGCCTGGGCAGCGAATTCGTGATGGTCTATTGCGAGAACAAGCGCCAGGAGTACCTCGACTTCATTAACGAAGTCAGTGCGCGGGAATATCGGTGGTACATGTAGCGGCGGGGCCGCAGTGGCAAGCGGCAAGCTTCAAGCGGCAAGTCAGTGGCATCGAGGCCCGGGAGATGAACGAGGCCCGTAGGATGGCGTAGAGCGGAGCGAAACCCATGCGGACGGTGGTTCGGCATGACTCCGAATGGTGGACCGGTGAAGCGTGGTCCACCCTACGCCCCCCCGCCAGTGAGCTGACCGGAGCGTAGATACCGTCTTGATTCCTAGTGAGCAAGGGCCAGTTTTGCGTCAAATGGCTGGCCCGATTTCAAGACGCCATAGGCGATGTTCAGCAGCTTGCGCATCGCTGCGCAGACGATCTGCTTGCCAGTCTTGCCCTTCGCCCTTAACCGTTCGCCCATGGCTCTGATCGCCTCGTTGTACGTCAGGGCACTGATCGCGGGCATGAACAGGCCGGCCCGCAGGCGCGATGAGCCCGTCTTGGAGATGCGCGTCTGCCCTCGGTAACTCCCGGATTCCTGCAGCCGCGGATTGAGTCCGGCAAAGGCGGTGACGGCACGGCTGCTGGCAAAGCGCA